>JAAYUG010000139.1 GCA_012517825.1 Bacteroidales bacterium
ATAGTGCCAATAACGGGGAGATTGTTTTCCGCTCTCTGGTTTCTTTTACTGACTATTTTTGAGGAAGAAGCGAAATAGATTTCCGATTTCCCATTAATGAATTTCCGATTTCCGATTTCCCATTTCCCATTGATGAATTTCCGATTTCCTATTTCCTATTTCCCATTGATGTGTTCAGGTTTTCATAGCGTGATCTCATACAGGAAATTGGAAATTAGAAATTTTCGGTGAGTTGTGATTTCTGATTTGCGATTCAATCGGTTTGCGTTCCGAGTCAAAGAAATCTCAAATCACAAATCAAATAACAATTCACAACTCACAAATCACAAATTGAACTTAAACACCCGAAACACTGGAATAATGGAACGTTGAAACTTTGGAACTCTGGAACATTGGAACCCTGGAACTCTGGAACCCCACCTCCATTGTCCTTAATCCCCTAACGGGGAAAAGATTGGGTTTGGATCGTCAAATCTATTGTCCTTCATCCCCTGCGGGGAATGAGCGTAAAGCATAGAGCGTAAAGAAATACCGTTCATGACTTCCCTCTCCGCCCTGCACTCTAAGCTCAGCTCTTTACGCTATACGCTCTACGCTCTACGCTGGAACTTTGGAACTCTGGAACTCTGAAACTTTCTTTTCCCTGAGTAAGGGTTTTAACAAATCAATGTTAATAAAAAACTTGCACGGAATTATTTTTATGCATATATTTGGACATTATTTGTCCGGTTATATATTTTCCGGTCAAAATATGTCCAATTTGAATACAACATCATCCTTTGGTGCGCTGATCAGGGAACTCAGGAAAAAGCAGATGCTTCCCCTGCGGAAAGTTGCTGCCCGGCTGGATATTGACCCTTCCACTCTGGGGAAGATGGAAAAGAATACACGCAGGCCCACCCTGGAGCAGGTCACCCAGCTGGCGTCCATTTTTGATTATCCGGCCGAGGAACTGATGATTCACTACTTCAGCGACCTTATCGTTTCCCGTATTGAAAATCTGCCTATAGCTGAACAGATACTTAAAGCAAGCGAGAATAAAATCAAACAACGAAAAAACAATACATTATGAAGACAAAAATTTTTTTCATCTTCATGGGTATTCTGATGTTTCCGGTCATTCGGGAAACGCAAGCCCAGAGGCCTGAAGAAGCCATTCAGAAGTTTCTGAAAGAAGCACCGCAGGTCAGCATTTTTACCCATACCACTGATCCGCAGGGCAATATTTACATCGCCGGCGTATTTGCTGACAGCATACTGATTTCGAACCATGTATACCGTTCGAGGGGTATGCTTGATATATTCATCGCCAGGCTGAACCCGGGAGGGGAGGTTATGTGGTTCAAGCATGCCGGCGGCTCTAACCTGGATTATTTTAAATACATCGAAACCGACAAAGAAGCCAATGTATATGTGAGTGCACTGTTTCGGGGAAGGCTGGTTTTCGAAGATACGGCCATTTTCAGTGACGGAATCTCCCGGCATTTTACCATAAAGTACACCCCTGACGGGGAAATGCTGTGGATAAGAAAAAATGCAATTTATCGATGAATTTGCAACCGGATAAAAATTTTATTAATTTAGACGCACTAAAGATTTTTGGTTATGCATCCGAAAAAACCGCATAAGTATCCTGTTCTGAATGAAAAAGTCATTCAGAAACGAAGCCAGAAGAAATACCATCTTCCTGTTATCGGTCATTTTGCCGACCGCAGTGTTTTGTTCAACAGTATTCTTGAAGCAGAAGCCGCCACAGGCATTCATTACACACTGATTTTTGAGGCCTGCATTGGTAAAATTTTCAAGGCAAAAAATGTGATCTGGGAATACGCTAAAGGCAATCACTACATCAAATACAAGGCCTATTACATTAATGCACAGGAATCCTATACGCGGAAAAGCGGTTTTAACGGATAATATCTTTTCTCATCAATAAAAAAGAGGAATGCGAGGGATAAGCATTCCTCTTTTCTTTTTTAAAATGAGCAGTTATTCAAGAATGACAGCCTTAAAGGCTTCTTCAATCTGCTCAGGCTTTTTTGCATTTTTCAGATATTGTTCAAAGCTGTCGGAATTACCATAGAAAGCTGAATAGGCTTTGTCCAGCACCATAATGGCATTGGCGGTTGCCTGTTCAACCGGCATCAGGCCTTTTTTGGCCATTTTCTCATAATAGCTGACCTGTTTTTTAACAGCATTGTAAATACGGGGCTTTCGGATAATGGTTTTGGGAGTTGGTGATGTTGGGGTTGGTTCTTCCACATACGTAAATGTATTACGTACGATATACATTTTTCTTGCCACTTCTGTTCCCAGAAAACTTGACCCCATGGATTGATCATACGGCTTTTTGTAGTCCTCGTCGTTCAGGTGGCTGCGGAAAGTGAACTGCGCTTTTTCCTGTGCCGGAAGAAAAGTACAGAAAAGCCATGATACAACAGAGAGAATGATGATTCTTTTCATTCAGCAAAGAGGATTAAATGATTTAATTAATTAATAACCAGTTACCGACGCAAAGATAAATCCAAAATCGGAACTGCAAAAAAATTTTTTAAACCGTATAGGCCGAGGAAGCGGTTTCTCCTCCCTGGCCTGTCCAGTTGGTATGGAAAAACTCCCCGCGCGGTTTATCAATCCGTTCGTACATATGGGCTCCGAAGTAATCGCGCTGGGCCTGAAGCAGGTTGGCCGGAAGTTTTTCGGAACGAAAAGCATCGAAATAACTGAGGGCACTGCTGAAGGCCGGAACGGGGATTCCGTTTTTAACAGCTTCAGAAACGACAACCCTCCATCCTTCCTGGGCTTTTTCGAGCTTTGTTCTGAAGAACGGATCCAGAAGAAGATTCTGAAGGTCAGGATTGGTATCGAATGCCTCTTTTATTTTTCCGAGGAATGCGGAACGGATAATGCAACCGCCGCGCCACATTAAAGCGATTCCTCCGTAATTCAGATTCCAGCCAAATTCGCGGGCAGCTTCCCTCATCAGAAGATATCCCTGGGCATAAGAAACAATTTTGGAAGCGAACAAAGCTTTTTCGAGCATATCAATAAAGGCTTCCCTGGAACCTGAAAAATGCGGAACAGGGCCTTTAATCAGGCGGGATGCTTCCATGCGTTCTTCCTTGCGGGAGGAAATGATGCGGGCGAAAACCGACTCAGCAATCAGGGTAAGGGGTACCCCCAGATCCAGAGCGGTAATTCCTGTCCACTTGCCCGTACCTTTCTGGCCGGCTGCATCAAGAATTTTCTCAACTATTGGCTGGCCATCCTCATCCCGGAAAGCAAGAATGTCACGGGTAATTTCTATAAGATAACTTTCCAGTTCTCCCGTATTCCATTTTTTGAACACTTCGTGCATTTCGTCGTACGTCATGCCAAGCAAATCGCGCATCAGATGGTAAGCCTCGCAGATCAGCTGCATGTCACCATACTCAATTCCGTTATGTACCATTTTTACGAAATGGCCGGCTCCGTTTTCTCCAACCCAGTCACAGCAGGGGGTACCATCATCCACTTTGGCGGCTATTGCCTGAAAAACAGGTTTCACATGAGGCCATGCAGCAGGAGATCCTCCGGGCATGATGCTCGGGCCCTTCAATGCACCTTCTTCTCCACCCGAAACTCCCGTTCCGATGTAGAGTAGTCCTTTATTTTCCACATAGCGTGTACGCCGGTTTGTGTCGGCATAGTGCGAATTCCCGCCATCAATAATAATGTCTCCTGGTTCAAGCAGGAGGATCAGTTTTTCGATAAATTCATCCACAGGATTTCCTGCTTTGACCATAAGCATTACTTTGCGCGGTTTGGCAAGGGAGGCAACGAGTTCTTCCAGGCTGTGCGTGCCGATGATCTTTTTGCCTCTGGCCCTGCCGGCCAGAAAATGATCCACACGCTCAACCGTACGGTTAAAGACGGCCACGGTAAAACCTTTGCTTTCCATATTCAGCACAAGGTTTTCGCCCATAACGGCCAGTCCGATAAGTCCGATGTCAGCTTTCTGATTCATATACCATGTATTTTGAGGTTATTACTTTTTCTGTATAATTGAAAAACCAAGATTGCGGAATTTATCTTCGAATTCCCTGCCGGGAGCATAATTTTTAACTGTGTAGGCCGGGAATTCCCTGCGTACCGGATAATTTTCCCGCTGGGCTTCAAATGTTTCAGGTGATAACCGGAGACGGTTATCGTCTTCGAGCACGGAATAAGTATGCAGAACAGCATTTGCGAGCTGTTCTTTCGCAGGCACTCCGGCAAGGTCGATCACAGGATGCTTCGGCGGGGGTACTTCCGAAGGAAACCATGATGCAAGCGGCAGGCCGAAAAAACGGGCCAGTGAGCGCACCGCCATGGCTGTTCCCGCAGCTTTTCCATCGGCTGAATAACCTGCTATATGCGGCGTAGCAATTGTAACCCTGCTCAGCAGTTCGCGGTCGATATCCGGTTCACCTTCCCACACATCCAGAACGACTGCCCCTGGTTTATTATCTTTTATTGCGCTGAGAAGCGCCTTATTGTCGGCAACACTTCCGCGCGAGGAATTTATAAACCAGGCACCCTTTTTCATTTTATCAAAAAAAGCAGAACCGGCCATATGCCATGTTGCGTCCGGGCCTTGCTTTTCAAGAGGAACATGGAGTGTGACTACATCAGACTTCTTCAGCAGGTCGTCAAGGTCGGTAAAGCCATCCGCCCCTTCCTTTCGTGCCCTTGGGGGGTCATTCAGAAGCACCTGCATTCCCATCAACCTTCCCAGCGCAGCCACTTTGGAACCAACATGCCCCACACCGATTACACCCATTGTTTTCCCGTCAGGATCCTCCTTCTTTAAACGGCTCAGAGTAATCAGTACTGAAGCAATATACTGCATCACCGAAGAGGAGTTGCATCCCGGGGCATTGGCCCACTGAATACCATGTGCTTCGCACCATGCTGTATCAATATGGTCGTACCCGATGGTGGCCGTGGCAATAAACTTCACTCCTGTATCCTTTAACAGCGTTTCATTGCAAATGGTACGGGTACGGATTATAAGAGCATCTGCATCGCGTATCAGTTCATTTGTAATGCTTCTGCCCGGCAAATAAATTACCTCAGCATATGGTTCCAGTACGCCACTGAGGAAGGGTATTTTATGATCGGCTATGATCTTAAGTTTTGCCATGCTTTTATTCCTCCTTTTTTTCGAATCGGTCCCTTACCGACCAGAGGCCAAGTCCCGGATTGGAAATATAGTAAAATCTTTCGCCATCCGGAAGCACATTCCATCCGTCGTTACATGATTCAGGCCTGTAAAGGCCGGAGGCATCTTTCAGCGACATATACTCATATCCAACGCCTGTGATTTCCTTTTCGCCAAGATGTTCCGTACAATAAACAATACGGAACCGGTTTTCAGAACTGCCGTGGATAAGGTGTGCCGCCACACCCAGATTATCCTGAAGATCCTTTTCGCTGAAGGCCAGAGGAAGAATCTCTGCCGAAGGCCGATAACCGTATTTTCTTATCAGTGCATCCATTCCCAGATCTTCTCCAAAACGTGCCACTCCAGGGGCAATCACAATCAGTTTACCTCCATCGGCCAGCGCCATGCGGGTGCGGTATATGCTCTTATTTCCCAGCCAGGTGGTCCGGTATTCATCGGGCCTTAAATAAACAACCACATGAGAAAGCGGTTCATTGAGCATGGTAAAATTTACCCGGAGGGCCAATTCGGAAGCCTCCAGGAAACATTCCTGGTCATCGCCAACAAAAAGGCCTTTCAGGGGATATGGATCGTTTGGTTTGCCGCCTACCACCGTCTGGATATAAATTACCGGCAGATGGCCGGCATATTTTATCCCGGCTTGCCGGAACAATTCCCTGACCGGATTGGAGGCTCTCCCCATGATGCGTTCCATTCCATAGGCAGCCCCCAGAAAATGACTTTTATGAATGGCCTCAGCCCCACCCGTTCCAACAAACAGGTTTTTATTATATCCGGCCATTCCCGCCACTTCATGCGGCACCACCTGACCAACGGAAAAAATGGCATCAAAATTTCCTTCCACCAGCAGTTTGTTCACCTGCACCGGCCAGGAATAATGCACAGCACCGTGCGAAATCTCTTCCACCTGCGATTCCGGAATTCTGCCCAGAGTAACAGTGTCTGTTCTCCAGTTATGCACATGAAAAAGAGATGGAGGCACCTTGCCGAACATCTTCCGGATTTCTTCCGGTTTCATTGGCTCATGGGTTCCGAGGGCCGGAAGGATTGCACCGGTTTTACTGCCATAAAATTCCCAGAGCATCTCGGTAATATGTCCCGCCCGGGAATGCACACGGGTATAATCAGGAGGAATAATCAATACCCTTTTGAAAGCTCCCAGCTGTGGAAGTACAGAAAACAGCTTTTCCCTGATTTCGTGAGGAGGTATTCCGTTGTCAGGGTCCGATGCATTTAGCCAGATCATTTGATGTTCCTTTTATGGTTTGGGAGAAAGCCATTGATCATACGCCGCTGTATGCATTGAATCCGCCGTCAACCGGTATAATGGCGCCGGTGACGAAGGCCGACATATCCGAAAGAAGATAAAGCACTGTACCCACAAGGTCTTCCGGCTTCCCAAAGCGGTTCATCGGAGTATGGCCGAGAATTTTGTCACCCCGTTCGGTCAGGGTTCCGTCATCTTTGAGCAGGAGGGAGCGGTTCTGGTGTGTAAGAAAGAAACCGGGCGCTATAGCATTGACGCGGATATTCGAAGGGGCCAGGTGGACAGCCAGCCACTGGGTGAAGTTCACCACAGCAGCTTTCCCTGCCGAGTATGCCGGAATGCGGGTAAGAGGCCGGTAGGCGTTCATAGAAGCAATATTGAGGATGACTCCCTGCCTTCTGGTCAGCATTTCCCGCGAAAAAACATGCGTCGGGAGAACAGTTCCAAGGAAGTTCAGATCAAGCGCGCTCCGGAAAGCATTGACATCCAATCCGAAAAATGTTTCTTCCGGAGAGAATTCCGGTTCGGCCTTCTCTCTGGCTGTGGTAGCCCCGGCAACATTTCCCCCGGCTCCGTTGATAAGAAAATCGATGGAGGGGAAATGCCTCAATACAATTTCATAGGCTTTTTCGAGCGTGGTGCGGTCGCACACATCCGCACACACGCTGAGCGAAGCGGTGCCAAATTCCCTGCGGATTTCTTCCGATAAAGTATCGGCCACGCAGGAGTTACGGTCCAGAATTATCGTATTGATTCCCGCCATGGCACAACCTTTCGCAATGGCCGTACCCAAAACACCTCCCCCGCCGGTAATCAGACAGGTTTTCCCTTTCAGGTCCTGAAAAAACGGATTTTCATTCATAATACATTAAATTTTCGCGGGTAATAATATCAATTGGCATGTAACTGATGCGTTCCACAGGTTTCTGCATGACAAGGGCGTTGTAGAGGTCCATTAATCCCCTGTACCCCTGCAGGTCAGGCTTCTGGCCTATCAGAAAGGTAATATTCCCCTTTTCAAGATGAAGCCGGTTTTCCGGGGTGAGGTCGTAGCCTGCCAGCAGGGAAACGGGAAGGTTAAGAATCTGCAAGGCCTCTGCCACCTTTCCGGCATTTGAATTCACAACAAAGATTCCCGAAACCGAAAGACTTTCGTCAAGATACTCACGCAAAGCCTGCTGTATTGCCCTTGTTTCATTGCTTCTGACATGAATTGTTATTACGGTTTTTCCTGCAGCAAGAGGGCTACGCGAAAAGTATTCCCTGAAACCCTTTTCCCTTTCACTGATATGCAGTTGTTCCTCAATAGGGCCGGCAATGCTGACAACAGCTATCAGCGCATCCGGCGGCAGCATTCGGTCGAACAAATGAGCTGCCACACGTCCGCTCTGCCGCGAATTCTGGCCAATGAAAGCCAGCGGGTAACGGAGCGGCACAAAGGCATTGATCAGCACCACAGGAATGGATAGATCGCGGCATTTCCGCAAAAAGCTGATGGCATGCCGGGCATACAAAGGCGCGAAGACCACTCCGTCCGGTTTGTTTTTCAACAGTTCAGCCGATTTTTGTTCGAACGTAGCCAGATCGAACACGCTGAACAGATATTCCTCAAGGGTAACCCCAAAATGGGATATTTCCGACAAGGCCCGGTGCATCCCTTTCAGCGGATCATCCCAGAAAGGCACCTGGTTGTAAGAACCGGGTATGAGAGCGGCGAACCGCCATTTCTTTTTCATTACCAGAGTACGGGCAAGGATATCGGGCTTGTAATTCAACTCCTCAATAACCTTTCGCACCTTTTCCCGGGTTTCTTCGGCCACTTCTCCCCTGTTATGAATGACCCGGTCGACCGTGCCTATAGAAACACCGGCGTATTTTGCTATATCCACTATCCGTACTTTTTTTACCGGGCTCACAGAAAAGAATTTTTTTTGCAAAATAAATCATAATTTTACATTTCCGTGTACGTACACGGAAATTTTTTATTTTAGCTGAAAATCATTTTTTCAGGCACTTATAAACAATTCTCTTTTCTGCACAGAAAACAGATAAAACAGGTTATGCTTTTTATTAATTTGCCATCGGAAAAGGACATTAAAATTTAACACACCATGCAACTCGGGACATACAGTATGGGTATAGGCGACCGGTTTGGTCTTCAGGGGAAGGCCCAGCTCAGGGCATTACAGATGGCCGCCCGGGAAGGAATTATGATCACACCTGTATGGAACAAATCGAACCGGGAACATGAACTGGTGCACAGTGAACCCGTTGATACACGGCTTTCCGCAGAAGAAGCGGTGCAGGAAGCCGGGTGGGACAAACCCTGGTTTGTTGATGCGGATCACATAAGCCGTGTCAATGTTGACCGGTTTCTGGATCATTGCAATTATTTTACTCTGGACGTATCCGATTTCATCGGGAAGCAAGCTCCCGGGGAAGCCGCCGGACGGTTTTATCGCACCAATGTTTCGCTGACCGAAGACAAGAGCATACCTTTTCTTCGCGAACTCACTTCTGAACTTTTGCAGACAGTGGCTGAAAAGTATCTTTATGCCGTAATGGAGGCAGCCGAACTGTACCATCATATTCACGCCCATAAAAAAGATTTTATCTGCGAAGTGTCGATGGATGAAACCGATACACCTCAGACCCCCGGAGAACTGTTTTTCATCCTTAAGGCCCTTGCCGATTATAAGGTTCCGGTGAACACAATAGCCCCGAAATTTTCGGGCCGGTTCAACAAAGGAGTGGACTATGCCGGCGATCCGGAATTTTTTGCCCGCGAATTTGAGCAGGACCTTCTGGTTATCCGCGAAGCAAGAAAACGCTTTCCCCTTCCTCCCGACCTGAAAATCAGCATCCACTCGGGCAGTGATAAATTCAGTCTGTACCCTGTTATCGGCCGGCTGATACGGAAATACCAGGAAGGGATTCACCTGAAAACAGCCGGAACCACATGGCTGGAAGAGTTGGCCGGTCTGGCACTGGGAGATGAAGACGGCCTGGAACTCGCCAAAAGGATTTACATAAAAGCACTTGACCGGATTGATGAACTCACCCAGCCATACAGAACCGTAATTGATATTAAGAAGGAAAATCTTCCGCCTGCGGAAAAAGTTTACCAATGGAGCGGAAACGAATTTGCCGCCGCTTTGCGCCACGACCCGCAAAATCCGTCTTTCAATCCCGACTTCCGCCAGCTTCTTCACGTGGCGTATAAGATTGCTGCTGAATATTCCAACATTTATACCCAGAACGTAAGGGTCAACGAAAGAATCATTGGAGAACTGGTAACTGACAATCTGTACAATAAACACATCAGAAAACTGTTTCTAATACATAAAATGTAATTGAATCCATGAAAAATTTCCTTGACAAAAATTTTCTTCTTCAGAACAAAACAGCCGAAGAACTTTATCACGGATATGCCGAAAATCTTCCGATCATTGATTACCATTGTCATTTGCCGGCCGACGAAATTGCCTCTGACCGTCAGTTTGAGAACCTGACGAAAATTTGGCTGGACGGAGATCATTATAAATGGCGGGCTATGCGTGCGGCAGGAGTCGATGAGAAATACTGCACGGGCAATGCTCCTGACAGGGAAAAATTTCGTCAGTGGGCATGGACGGTACCCCAGACTCTGAGGAATCCTTTGTATCATTGGACCCATCTTGAGTTGCGCCGTTATTTCGGGTTGACTGACCTGTTAAGTCCTGAAACTGCTGATCACGTTTACAATTATGCATCCTCCCTTCTGCGGGAGCCGAGCTACAGCGTAAAGAATCTTCTGCGCAAAATGAAGGTTGAAGTGATCTGTACCACCGATGATCCGGCTGATACACTGGAACATCATCAGATTCTTGCAAAGAGCAATTTTGAAATCAAAATCTTTCCGGCTTTTCGTCCCGATAAAGCCATGGCAGTGGAAAATCCGGATAGTTACAATGCTTACCTGGCCCGGCTGGAAGCAGCAGCCAACAGGCCGATTACCCGTTTCCACGATTTGCTGGAAGCGCTGAAAGAAAGGCACCTGTTTTTCCATAAAATGGGTTGCCGTATTTCTGACCATGGTCTGGAAACCATGTACAGTGAACCCTATACTGAGCATGAAATAGAAAACATTTTCAATAAAATCCGGAGCGGAAATGCCCTGCAGGAGGAAGAAATTCTCAAATTCCGCTCCTGCATGCTGTATGAAATGGCAGTAATGGACCATGCCGCCGGATGGGTTCAGCAATATCACCTGGGAGCTTTGCGCAATAATTCAACCCGCATGTTTATGAAAGTCGGCCCGGATAAGGGATTTGATTCCATCGGCGACTTTGAAATGGCCCGTCCCCTGTCACGGTTCCTTGACCGCCTTGACCGGGAAGGAAAATTGACAAAGACCATCCTTTACAATCTGAATCCGGCCGATAACGAACTGATAGCCACCATGGCAGGGAATTTCAACGACGGTTCGGTTCCGGGTAAAATGCAGTTTGGCAGTGGGTGGTGGTTCCTGGACCAGAAAGATGGTATTGAGAAACAGCTTAACACCCTTTCAGCTATGGGGCTTCTGAGCCGGTTTGTCG
The DNA here is from genome assembly GCA_012517825.1 of Bacteroidales bacterium. Taxonomy (NCBI): domain Bacteria; kingdom Pseudomonadati; phylum Bacteroidota; class Bacteroidia; order Bacteroidales; species Bacteroidales bacterium. The sequence goes on from JAAYUG010000139.1 coordinate 11,054, forward strand.
GCATGCTCACTGATTCCCGCAGTTTCCTCTCCTATCCCCGTCATGAATACTTCCGCAGGGTTCTTTGCAATCTGATAGGAACAGATGTGGAACAGGGCCTTCTTCCGAACGATATGAACCTTTTGGGAAAAATGGTGCAGGACATTTGCTATTACAATGCAAAGAAGTATTTCGGCTGGGAATAATCCACACGAGACCGAATGCTTTATAAGATAGTCTGTCGGTTTCTCCTGCATTCATGCACTTTGTATTCCACCTTCTGAAAAAAGTACCCAAAGACTGCCTTATTTCGTTTCATCATAATAAAATTAATTTTCAATGGTATGATGGAACCCACATGTTCGGCATTTTATTACCGCTGTGTTTGTGTTTGTAAAACATGTGGGTTTCATAAGGATTTACCTGAATAACGTCAGCTACAGGCTACCCTATTGTGCAATCTTTTGTTCATTCTTTTCCCAATACATCATCAGGGTTTAACAAAACAGCCTGCCGGTACACAATTCCAGCAGGCTGCCATGGAATGGATTAATTTTCGGAATTAGTTACCCCGTATTCTTTCTTCAAGTTGTTCTTTCGAAATACGGATCATACGCCCTATTGGTTTACCGTTCCTGTAGGTAATCACATTCAGGTGGTCTGCTCCCATAGGGAAGGACAGTTCCTTTCCGTCGTACTTGAGCGAATGCTGGTCGGGATAGGTATCATCAAACGTATAATAGATATCGAGTCCCGGAACTTCGGTTGAAAGGGTTACAACAAAATGTCCCCATGTTTTCCAGCGTACAGAAATAACGGGGTCATAGGCACTGCGTGAATAGTTGATTCCTGCCGCATCCAGCCTGCTGAAATGGGATTCCATTTTACTCACAAAAACGTCCCAGTTTCTCCTGGATTTAGGGCTCCAGTATACTTCCGAAAGAGCCATAGCACGGGGCCACACCATATATTCGGCATGGCGCAGGGTAGGAACCGACTCGGTCCACAGATTCCCCTGGCCGCCCAGTATATATTTGGGATCAATGCTGTCGGGAACAGGTTCAAACGAATAGGCAACGCTCAGGCGGGAGCTTCCGTATGTCGGGGGTTCAATAAGAGGATCACCCTGATATAGGTCAAGATAACAATAAGCCCAGGGGGTCATTACCACATGGTGGTTCATTCTGGCTGCTTCGATGCCACCCTGCATTCCTCTCCAGCTCATTACGGTGGCTTCCGGAGCAAGTCCTCCTTCGAGAATTTCATCCCATCCGATCAGTTTTTTCCCCTTTGCCTTCAGCATTTTTTCCATACGTTTTACAAAGTAGCTTTGCAGTTCTTCCACATTTTTCAGATGTTCTTCATCCATTCTCTTGCGGCACAGAGGGCAGGTTTCCCAGAAGCCCTTGTAGGCTTCATCTCCGCCTATGTGAATGTATTCAAAGGGAAACAATTCAGCAACTTCGGTGAAGATTTTATCGAGAACCATAAATACAGAATCATTGCCCACACAAAGCACATTATCCTGAATTTCTTCAGTACGTGCACCGGGACTGACGGGATATTGCTTTTTTGTACAGGAGAGATTCGGGTATGAAGCAATCAGGGCAAGGCTGTGGGCAGGGACATCAATTTCGGGCAGAATATTGACAAACCGTGCTGAAGCATAGGCGATAATTTCCTTCATATCATCCTGCGTATAGAAGCCGCCATAGGTAGTTGGTTCATAGACCAGAGGAGGAGTGAATGTGCCCCACCGGCCGGTACGTTCCACACGCCAGGCGCCAAATTGTGTGAGCCCTGGAAGGCTCTTTATTTCAATGCGCCATCCGTTATCATCGGTCAGGTGCAGATGAAGCAAATTGTACTTATACTGGGCGATTTCGTCAATAAAATGCAGTACATCCTCCTTGCTGAAGAAATGGCGACTTACATCAAGAAGAATGCCTCTCCAGCCGAAGCGCGGATAGTCGGTAATCTGCACGGCAGGAACTGTCCATATTACTCCGCTGACAGGAGTCTGCGAATAAACCTCAGGAGGCAAAAGCTGTAAAAGCGTCTGCAGGCCGTAAAAAATTCCGGCTGGCTTGTTTGCTTTTATTTTAACCAGAGAGGGAGACACTTCCAGGTAGTACCCTTCTTCTCCGAGGGTTTTATCGGCCTGCTGAAGAAGCGAAAAAACTACCGCATTTTTTTCTGCTTTCCCGGATGATTTCAATTTCAGTCCGGTAGATACTGACAAACGCTGTACGAACCACTGGCGGATGTCGGCAAGCCGGGTATCTTTTCCTTCGGTAACGACAACCGTACCGGAATTCAAAGTAAATAAGCCTTTCCCGGGTTTTACATCAACCGGTTCGGGGATAATTTTTATTTCCCGGTTTTGTGAAATCGCATAAGAGGCTGATAATAAAACAATCAGCAAGGTCAAAAAAATTTTTTTCATAGCAGTTAGATTTGTTAAAGCGGGGATAAAGATAAAAGTTCTCTTCAGAACTCGGACATGACAAGTTTTTTTATCTCACCGGATCACAAGGTATCCAATGCCGGCTTACCAATGCGTGAGGCGAGGGTTAACTTTTTCCTGCGCGAATTCCAGAAAAAACCGGGTTCAGTTGGCCGGTTGTTGTGACTTTTTCCGCGCCGGTGGGTCTATCCGGTCGTACTCTCTCTTGGCCACGGCAAAGAAATAAATGTACAGTGCAAACATTATTACCGTGATAATCAATGTAAAGAAGTCAGTAAGCATTACGCTGTATCCGAATATATTGAGAACCGGAATGTGATCGGTATAAAAGAACAGGATGGTATTAATAACGATAACCACAATCCTCAGTTCAGTGGGGCCAAAAATGCCGTATGAGATCTTGAAATACCCAAGAAGAATGCTGTTGATATACGTAAAGATACTGAGGAGATAATATCCAATGATCAGAATAAGAATCAGATGCAGGGAGAAGTACGGTGACAATCCTGCGCATACAGCGATGATCATTTGGGTGAGAGCATCGGTATTATGATCGATGAAGAAACCGAAGAGGTGGCGTTGTATGTTTCTGACGCGGGCCACTGTGCCGTCGAGGCTGTCGCCGAACCAGTTGACAAGGAGGCCAAATGAAGCAAGCCAGAGAAAAGCAGGATGGTAGTTGGTGAGAAAGTAGCCTAACCCGGAAATAACAGCACCTAATACGCCAATGAATGTTAAATGGTTGGGGGTTATGCTTTCAGGCAATGATTTTGCTATGCGAACCAATAATTTCTTTTCAGCTTTGCTGAGAAGGGAATTCTGAATACGTGGCAGCGATTTGAATTCAAATTTTGGCTCATCCATAATTCACATTTTTACCATTAGCTTAAGATATCATCAAGTAATTCCTAAGATGAGGCAAAAGTACAATAAATAGTTAACCGATATCATGACAACAAAAACAAGTTTTCATAGTGCACACGCCATATTTTGGCACAGGCCATGCACAGATTGGTTTAAGTAAATGTTAAATTTCTCTATCCGTTGTGGACAAAAGGTGATCTTAATTAC
>JAAYUG010000140.1 GCA_012517825.1 Bacteroidales bacterium
TACCATTACTTCCTTGGTAGGCTCAAAGATATAATCGGGGTGTATTACCTCCTGGTCTTTCGGAACCTCAATTTTAACCGGAAGGAAGGTTTCAACGGTCAGCAGCTGAACAGCAGCATTCTTGAACTGATTGTAAACCAGCAAAATCCGGTCATATTCCTTCCGGAGAAACTTGTCCATGAGGTCCTCCACCAGAGGCGAGACATTTTCAAAGGTAAGATGGTCGTATAACTGGCTCTGATTATCAATAACAGGCAGTGATCGTGATTTAAAGAAATCATACCCTTTTTTGCCGATCACCAGCAGATGAACGTTTCCTCCGGCTGACTGGGCAGAAAAGTCCTCCTCGATCATCTGCAGGGTTTTCTTGATAACATTGGAATTAAAGGCTCCGCAGAGGCCTTTGTTGGAAGTAATAACCACCAGTAAAATCCGGTCGGGATCCCTTTCCTGAGCATATTCATTCCCTTCACCGGCCGCAAGGCTGTCAACCAGGCTCATTAAAATATCGTGCAGTTTCCCGGCATATGGCCTGATCTGAAGGATAGCATCCTGCGCCTTGCGCAGCTTGGCAGCCGACACCATCTTCATCGCACTCGTAATCTGCCGCGTCGAAATAACAGAAGCTATCCGTATCCGTATTTCCTTAAGATTGGCCATGGAGTTCTGTTGCTATTCTTATTTATACTTTGCCGCAATGTCAAGAGCTACCTTTTCCAAAATCTCCTCGGCTTCCTTTGTCAGATTGCCTGCTTTCAGCTCATCCATCACCGGTTTATGCTTGATGTTCATGAACTGAAGGAATTCGGCTTCAAAGTCGCGCACGCGGTTTAAAGGAACATCCCTGAGAAGACCACGGGTTCCGCAGAAAATGATGGCAATCTGGTTCTCAACAGGCACTGGCGAATATTGTCCCTGTTTAAGAATTTCAACGTTCTTCGCACCTTTATCCAGCACAGCCAGTGTGGCGGCGTCCAGATCAGAACCGAATTTGGCAAATGCTTCAAGCTCACGGTACTGAGCCTGGTCAAGTTTCAGGGTTCCTGCTACCTTGCGCAGGGATTTTATCTGGGCATTCCCTCCAACGCGCGAAACGGAAATTCCGACGTTGATAGCAGGGCGTACACCGGCGTTGAACAGGTTGGACTCCAGAAATATCTGGCCGTCGGTAATGGAAATAACATTGGTGGGAATATAGGCCGAAACGTCTCCTGCCTGTGTTTCGATAATCGGCAGGGCAGTGAGGCTTCCTCCTCCTTTCACCATAGGTTTGATCGATGGGGGCAAATCATTCATCTGGGCGGCAATCTCGTCTGATTCGATGATTTTAGCTGCCCGCTCCAGAAGCCGTGAATGGAGGTAGAAAATATCGCCAGGATAAGCTTCACGGCCGGGTGGACGGCGCAACAGCAGGGATACTTCACGGTACGAAACCGCCTGCTTCGAAAGATCATCATATACAATCAGGGCATCCCTTCCTGTATCGCGGAAAAATTCTCCGATTGCCGCACCGGCAAATGGTGCATAAAACTGCATGGCGGCCGGGTCGGAAGCAGTCGCCGCAACAATCACCGTATAGGGCATGGCTCCGTGCTCTTCGAGAGTCCGCGCCAGGTTGGCTACAGTTGATCCCTTCTGCCCGATGGCAACGTAAATACAATATACCGGATCTCCTTTGAGAAAATTTTCCTTCTGGTTGATAATTGTATCAATTGCAATAGCCGTCTTTCCTGTTTGCCGGTCACCGATAATCAGTTCCCTCTGTCCTCTTCCGATCGGAATCATGGCATCAATGGCCTTAATACCGGTCTGAAGCGGTTCTTTAACCGGCTGGCGGAAAATAACGCCGGGAGCCTTCCTTTCCAGAGGCATTTCATAGGTCTTGCCCGTAATCGGGCCCTTCCCGTCAATCGGCTCTCCCAGGGTATTGATAATCCGGCCCAGCATTCCCTCTCCTACGCTGATCGAAGCAATGCGCCTGGTTCGCTTTACTTTGTCTCCCTCTCTGATCTCTTCCGAAGATCCGAAAAGAACGGCACCCACATTATCTTCTTCTAGGTTCAGCACAACGGCCATCATCCCGTTCTCAAACTCGATAAGCTCATTGCTCTGAACATTCCTGAGACCGTAAATACGGGCAATTCCGTCTCCTACCTGAAGTACCGTTCCCACTTCTTCCAATTCAATACTGGTACTGATTCCCTCAAGCTGTTGCTTCAGAACTCTGGAAATTTCCGAAGGTTTAATTTCGGCCATAATATTCTGATTATTAATTTCTTACTGAATTAATTGTCGTTTCATTAAGCGTAACTGCGAAGCAATACTGGCATCGATCTGCAAATCATCAACAAGCACGATGAATCCCCCGATCAGCGAAGGTTGAACAACCGGCGTCAGGGCAATTTCCGATTTGAACATCCGGCGGAGCACCTCCGTTACTTTTCCTGCTATCTCTTCAGAAACAGGAACAGCTGTTATCAGTTCAGCAGGTTTCACTCCGAGCGATACACTATACAGATGCATGAACCTTCTGAGGATATCGGGAAGATAGGCTTCCCTTCTGTTCTGAAGGATAAGATCCAGAAAGCGCATGGTAATTTCTTCAATCTTGCCGGCAAACAAAGCTTTCATTATTTTCTTCTTCCCCGAAGGCGGAACAACCGGGTTCAGCAAAGCCACCTGCAGGTCTTCGGATTCCTTCCATACACTTTGTATCAGGCGGATATCTCCCGCGGCTTTTTCAAGCATCTTCCGCTCTGTGACAAGCTCAAAGAAAGCTTTTGCGTACCGTACTCCTATTTTGCTGGTTTCCATACTTCCTACCTTCAGTTAGCTTTTACCGATCGAAGGTAATCATCAATAAGTTTCTGCTGTTCTTTATCCTCTTCAAGTTTTCTGCGAAGAATTTTTTCGGCAACATCAACCGAAAGGGAGGCAACCAGATTGCGGATTTCTCCCATGGCAGCAGCCTTTTCACTGGCAATCTGAGCTTTTGCCGATTCAATGATTTTCTTTCTTTCCTCGGTTGCCTGTTCCCTGGCTTCGCTCAAAATCCGCTCTTTGATTTCGCGGGTTTCGGCCAGCATCTTTTCCCGTTCACGCCTTGCCTGTTCCATAAGGCGTTCGTTGTCGGCCTTCATCTGGGCCATTTGTTCCCGGGCTTTGTCAGCTGCCTTCAGCGCCTCTTCTATGGTCTTTTCCCGTTCCTTCAGCGCCCTCAGAATGGGAGGGAAAGCATATTTTCCAAGGATGTACAGCAGGATGCTGAAAGTAACCAGCATCCAGAACAACAGACCTATTCCCGGAGTGATAAGTTCCATAAACCAGAAGTTTAATGGTCAGTAAAATTGCTTCCCGGAACCATTCCGGAGAGCAGGTTTCTCAAAGGAACAATACCAGCAGACACAAAACAACTGCAAAGAAGGCAACCCCTTCAACCAGAGCAGCTGCAAGAATCATGTTGGAACGGATATCTCCTCCTGCCTCAGGCTGACGGGCTATTGCTTCCATCGCCTTGGAACCGATCAATCCGATTCCCAATCCGGCACCTACTACGGCAAGTCCTGCACCTAATGCCGCTCCAAGACTACCAAGAGCAGCGGCCTGTAAAAGAATAAACAATGTCATCATAGCGTTGAATTTTTGTCTTTTAAACTCTGTATTGATTATGTATGTTCTTCATGTGCATGCTCCGCTGTTGCCATTCCAAAATAAAGGGCCGACAACAAAGTAAATACATATGCCTGAATCAGCGCTACCAGCAATTCAAGCAAACCCATAAATACTGTAAAAAGTATTGAAATCACTGATATTCCGTAACCAAATGCCGGATGCATCTCTCCAAAAATAAAGATCAGGCTGAAAAAGCCCAGGGCAATGATATGGCCGGCAAGAATGTTGGCAAATAGACGGACCATCAGCACAAAGGGCTTTATGAACATACCCATGATTTCAATAAAGGGCATCAGCGGCAACGGTATCTTCAGCCACCAGGGAACACCCGGCATATTGACCATATGCAGCCAGTAATCACGGTTCCCGCTTACCGAGGTAATGACAAAGGTAAACAAAGCCAATACCATGGTAACAGCGATGTTGCCCGTAACGTTCGCTCCCCCGGGAAAGATGGGAATTATCCCCATCATGTTGTTGATCCATATGAAAAAGAACAGGGTGAGAAGATACGGCATATAACGTTCATACTTATTTTCTCCGATAAGAGGCCTGGCTACGTCATCACGTATGAACAGTATAAACGGCTCCAATGCCGATTGCAGGCCTCGGGGAGGTTGATTCGGATTCTTTTCATAGGCTTTGGCAACCGACAGGAAAATCCAGAGTATCAACAGCACACTTACAAAAATAGCCACTACATTCTTGGTGATTGAAAAATCCAATGGCTTAACCTGGGTGCCATCAGGCATGGTTTCAACGATTTTCCCCTTGTTGGGGCCTTCATGGGCAATGGAAAAATTTTCCCAGGAAGCATGCCCGTGCTCAAACCGTGACGACATAAAAACGTGCAGGCCCGAATTTTTGCTGTACAAAATGACCGGCAGCGGAATGGCTACTTCGGTACTATGCCCGTCTTTATGCTGTATGCTGAATATGTGCCAGCTGTAAGCATCTTCTACATGTTCAAAAATGAAAGTACCCGGATTGAATTTTTCGGTTTTCTGCTCTTCCTCCTTTTGTTCATGCTGCTGTTCCTGTGAACGGACAACACCCCAGGGCAAAAGCAGAAAAATACTGATTATGAATACTTTATTGATATATCCCCGTTGCACCACTTTGTTTATCATAAAGCACCCGAAAGAAAGGTTAAATATAGCAATCTTTCAAATATCACGGCTATTTTTTTTTGTCCATCTTTCAGCCATTATCCATTGAAGAGCAGACACTGAAAAAATCAGATAACTTACCAGCAAAGCCAGCAGAAAGGATTTTGGCTCCAGGCGGAATGCCACCAGCACAAACAGGCTGATTCCGATATAGACAATAATTTTCACTACGGTAAGCACCAGAAAATACCGGATAAAAGCTGCATCTCCCTTGCTTCCTGCCTTCTGCAGCACAGCCATTAAAAAAGTGGTTCCGGTCAATACCATAAAAACGGGAACGAGTATTTCTGCCATCAGAGGGGCGCGATGTATCAGGCTGCTGATGAGAAAGGCAATGATTATCAGAATCAGCCCGATAAGGCCATTTCGCAGAAGGATTTTTTTCATGGCTTCCTGTTCTTTTTGCCGGTCAGACCAATCAGATCCTTTATGGCATGGTATACCGCTATGATAACCGCAAGAATAGTTAAGATGAAGGTGAAAACAGGAAATTTCCACTGCACGACTTTATCAAGGCCCATTCCCCCGAATGCCCCCAGAGCAATAATTACAAACATCTGAAAAGCCAGGGATGAATATCTGGCAAAGGCAGCAACAGTTTCTTTGTCAGGCCTGGGTTTCTCTTTTTCTTTCACCGGTGTCATGATTGGAAGACATGGTGCAAGTACCTGTAAATATACATCCGGGTTCAATGGAGAGCTTTCCGGCCTGTATATCACCCAACACTTTGGCAGTGGATTTCAAA
>JAAYUG010000141.1 GCA_012517825.1 Bacteroidales bacterium
AACGGTCTGAACCTGATTGGTGGGGTTGATAAGCTGATCAACTATATCGGTACCGGCCGGATATTCACCGGAAGAAGTTACGCCAATCACCCCTCCCAGGTTGGTGGTGGTAAGCTGGTAGACCTTAGTGCCCTGTACCGGCCCGTTGAGATCATTAACAGTGATAATGAGGGTGGAGGAGTCGCAGAGGATGGTATCGGGTACCGAGACAGAGAGCCTGGGAGTGGGGTTCACGAAAATTCTTATGCTGTCCCTGTCTCCCTGGCAGTGCAAACCACTATCGCTATAAGTAGTCCAGGGTGTTATAACATAAATTATTGAGTGAACAATTGTGTCAGTATTAACAAGTTGCTGGTGAATACTATCCGAGACAGGGATTCCATTTAGTGGAGAATCGGAATAACCAGTTATGGCATTTGATGTGTCGTAAACTGTCCATGTGATTCTGGTATAATATCTGGGGGAGCTATTAGATTCAAACTTTATATTGGTGTAACTTTGATTGCAAAGAATGGTATCAAAATGGACCAAAACAGAAGGTTTTGGATCAAACCAGATTTCCACCTCATCTTCCTGTGAGCAGGTTCCGTTGGTTTCTGTCCACCGTAGGGTGTAGGCGCCGTAAAGGTTGGCAGAGATGGTTGTTTTGGGATCAGAAGCATCGGTAAAGGTGATGGTCCCTGGGCCGTCAACCTGAGACCAGGAGCGGGTTGATCCTGAGTGGTCGCTACCAGCCTGGTAGGAGTGTGGGGTCGCGTTCAGGGTAGCGGAGAGAGTTCCGCAGAGCTGCTGGTCAATATCTGCTGAGAGTCCGGAAGGATCTTCATTGAAGTCGATGACTACCTCATCATAACTGGAGCAGGTTCCGTTCTGTATAGTCCAGCGCAAGGTGTAGACGCCATAGATATCTGTAGATGCATTGGTCGTCGGGTCTGAAGGATTGTCAAAAGAGATATTTCCACTACCTGTAATTTTACTCCATGTTCCTGTTCCGGGTGCAGGGTTATTGGCCGCAAGAGAAGCTGTATTACCGCATACTTCCTGATCTGTCCCTGCATTGGCGGTGATCAGCTTGTCGACTGCAATCGAAACAGAATTGCTTATCACAGGACTTCCGCAGCCTCCGGTAACTTTTACCCGGTATTGATACCCGTTCATCGTAGCCGGAGGATTGGTGATGGTGAGTTTATTGGTATGGGTGCCCGAATAAACTCCTCCGTCGGTCAGGTCATTCCAGCCGCTTCCTGAATTTTCCTGCCATATATAGGAAAGGTTCCATCCAAAAGCTTTAACTTCCATTTCAATTGTTCCGGAACCTTCACAAATCGCTGGGGGATTGGCCGGCTGGGTAATAATGATTGCACAGGTCTTTCCGAGGCCGAATTCTGTGCCTGAAGAGGAAATTCCGGTCATATTGTTCCGGAAACAGGTATCGCCTGCGGCATTAACATGATTACCGTCAAGGAACCAGTCACTGCCGGTGGTTCGTTTGAGAATCCTCACAGAGGTATCAATTCCGCCGAAGGACGAGAAACCGCCGGCCTTTAACCAGAGGTTGAAATTGTCCGATGCAAAAGCCCCTCCCTTCTGCGCTTTCCAATATCCTTCGGGGAATACATCCGTTATGGAATAGATTCCTTCGTTTAATGGTAATCCATCGTTTCCCGGAACGGCATTCACAAATTCCAGGGTAAGATCTCCGGCAGTAAGGTTCTGGAAACGGAACATGGCTGGATTAAAAGATGCATCTGTTCCGACAGGAAAAAGATAATCTGCCCCGGGCTGGCTGACGGCACGCTGAAATTTTCCAATAATGGTACCTGATGTATAATCCAATGATGAAGCAGTTCCCCTGGAAAGGATGACGGTATTGCCGTTGGTCCGGATGTTCCCCCTCTGCATAGTGAGTTCATTGGCAATGCTGATATTGCCAGAACTCAGATTAATTCCCTGTAGATTGTTGATATCGAGGTCGTAAAAAGATTCTGTTCCTGTTTTAGATATGGTTTGCTGATTATTTCCATAAAAGTTAACGATTCCAAAATCCTCCTGAAAACCATCGAGAAGATTGTTGTTTGTCCAGTTCCCTATCAGGGTTATACTGAAATTGTTGGTCTTAAGTGTTGCCGGGTTTTCAATTGTCAGATTGCCATTGACGGTAATATCATTTCCTAAAGTTTTTGTTCCGCTTCCTGAGATAATAAGATGATGGTATTGGGTGCTATATATTAATTGATTTCCGTTGCGTGAATAATTCACTGTATTCGGGTTATAAAAAGCCCACAGGTTACCAATTACCATGGGCATGTCATTTGAATTAGGCTGATAGGTGAGAATTCCCTCATTGGTAAAAGAAGAAGACAGATTGGTTCCGTTAAGGGATTTATTAATAGTTATGCCGGTTCCTCCTCCTGAGTTTTTGTTTGTTAAATTGATGTCACTGTCTATTTTTACATCACCATCGAATGAAACAGGAGAATTCCCTTCCACCGACTGATTGTTCTGACTGAAAAGGTATTGGCCTGTGCCGGAAACAAAACCGGAACCATTGTGAATTAATCCATTTCGAAATTCGACTGCTGCATTTCCTGTATTGTTCCATACAGCACCTGTTTCAACAGTCACTTTTCCGCTAAAAATTTTGTTTCCTGTACTGCTGGTGATATTAAACGTTCTTCCGTTATCAACCGTCGCAGTACCGTTCACTGTGAGGTTAACGCGGCCAACTGTGCCGTTACCGTTGGGCATAGAAAGATTTCCGGCAATAATGGCAGTTCCGGTTGCTGTGCTACCGGTAATTGTACCTCCGGAAAGATCAGTGTTCTGAAGATTGGCTGATCCGGAAGCATCATTGATGGATAAAATTCCGGCAATATAGGAATTCCCTGATACCTGCAAGGTATTGGCCCCTGTCTCGAAGGTGCCGCTGTTGATACGGAAATCGTTGGTAACGAATATATTAGTATTCCCATTGACCGGCTGGACTACTCCCCCGGATTTGTCAATCGTCAGATTCCAGAAGGTTTCGTTGGGGTTTCCGGTGATGGTCTGGTTGTTACTGCCTGTAAAAGTGATGGTGCCGTAATTCTCGTTCAGCACACCGTTGTGAATCCAGTTGCCTTCGACACTGAGGTTATAGTTACTGTTGTTAAATTCGAGAACAGTATTGGAGCCGATGGTCACATTGCCTCTGACATAAGTATTTCCTGTAATGATTTTCGAACCGGAGGTTGCCGTGGCCAGATTTCCGTAAACAGGCACATTGGAAATATTCTGACTGGCATTGGCCTGATAAATAACCGTGCTGGTTGGATCAAGAGAAATGTTAGATGTAATAAAACCGGAAGGAAATGTATTTCCAGTGATGTCTGTCGTATTTCCAATCAACAGGGTGGTTCCTCCGGTCATTGCCATGTGGCCGGCTGTTGTACCGGTTATTTGATATTGATTGCACAGGAGGGTGGCCGTATTGTTAATCGTCAGGTTATTTGTAATTATAGTATTGTTTTGTAATGTTTTGGTGCCTGAACCGGAAATAACCAGGTTGTAATAGGCTGATCCTAACGGTGTTTTAACTTGCTGGTCTCCTCCCAGATAAATTACCGTATTATTTGCATCGCTGGCAATCAGAGTACCACTTGAATTCATTAGCACTTGGGATCCTTCATAGGTCAATACAGAACCAATATCATTTTTCCAGGTAGAATTTGTGTTTGAACCATTAAGGGTTAATTTTATAAGAACATTTGATTTATTTGTAACTGTCAAACCATCTGAATTAAAATTTAAGTTGTAGGCTGAAAGGACTCCGGTTCCGTTAATAGACATGTTTGCGTAAACCCTGGCTGCGGCGAAGCGCATTGTGTCAGTATTATTGATAATGTTATTCCATATTTGCATCCGGCTGCTGCGATTCACTGCATAAGTATTCCATACGGCTCCCGGATTGACAGTAATAACTCCATTAAACCGATCGGTACCGCTTCCATTGTTATCAATTAAGGTTCCGTTAACAGTGGTTGTTTCGTTAACAGTGAAATCGCTCGATTGAATCTGCAGGGTGCCGTTTATTATTAAATTGTTGCAACTTTGTGCATCTGATAACGTAATAGTATGTCCTGCAGAAATAGTAACGTTATCGCCGGCAACAGGAACACCATTCGGTGTCCAGACCGCCGCATCATTCCAGTTGCCTGATTTGTTGGAGGTATAATCAGTAGCAAGAAGGCTCTGGGAAAACACGAACAGACCAACCCCCAAAATGATTTCTCCTCTCTTTCTGAGCAAGGTTTTAATGAAGGTTCTTATGGTTGGTGAGAGGAGCATCAGGATACAATTTCTTTTAATTCTGAAACGCAGGATAAAACGATAAGAGGTCGGGAATGGGCATCTTGTTATCAGGCAGGTATTTCAAAAATCTTACGGAACCCTTCAGGAGTTGTTTTTGCGGACAGTTGGCTGTGAAAAAAAGGTTCTGGAGATAACGGAAGAGCATCACACATAATTCCGGGCACAGGAAGTTTGCGACAATTCTCACATGGTGCCTGAAACAGATGGTTGGCCGGTTCATGAAATGACCTGTCATATTAATTAAAAGGCAAACATCAAATATAGTATGCTTCACAGTTAATTGCAACCCATAAAAAGCCGGTATAATAATCCCTTTTCCTGACAAAAGCGCAATAAAACCTATCAGGAAAATTAGTTCAGTCCCTGTATTTCCTTGTTTATTTTTACGACTGGAAGGAGAGAAAAGTTACAGTATATGCTTACAAACGAGTTTGTTAGATGGTTAAAGATATCTAACTTTTGCCGCACCTTTTCCTATCGTTTACGATTCCCTGTTAGCGGAGAATACCTCTCTCAGAACGTCTATTGACCGGATTTTTCCCATACCCTCGAGGTGTATCTGGTAGAATTTTATGATTTCGTCGAGAAAGCGGGAACGTTGAATGCCGTTAAGGTAAACATTTTCAAGATTCTGGGGTGAAAGGTTCATCAATGTTGCCAGCAAGGCTGATTCTTCCTGTGGCATGGCATTAACGGATGCTTTCAGTTGTTCGACAAACTTCCCCGAAGTTCCGTCAAAAAAACAATGATATTCATCAAAATTCCCTGAAGGAAAGAATCCAAGGTATTTTGTAAGATGGACGGCAAAAAAGAGATGGTAATTTGCTGTTCCTTTCTGCAACCGGTTCAGTTGAAGAACAGACTGGTAAAGAAACCGGAACATAGGTTCATTTGGTTCTTCTTCCCGCAAAACTTTATACAGAAGCTCTGCCATGAAAAGGGAAACAGCCCCTTTTACAGGGTCAGGGAGCTGGAACTGTTCAGGAAGGGCAGAAGCAAATTCTTTCAGTATCTGGATTTCGCGTGAAGGTTTGTAGTAAATTTCCATCGAAATGATCCTCAGGGGCTGAAGCAGCGCAGCACGTCCCGGTTTTTTTTCATTTCTTACTCCTTTTGCCATAAGGGAAATCCTTCCGAAGTGCTCGGTGTAGGCATGCACTATCAGGCTTGACTCCCCATAGCGTAAGGTATGCAAAACAATACCGGTAGTTTTTGCTATCATAGACCAGGCAACAGAATTCAAGAACCGGAATCCGGTTTTGTATCGAGTTTCGGGTTTTGCGTTCCGGGCTTTTTAGTGGATAAACAGAAGTTTGGTAACATAGGTTTTCGAGCCGTCTTCGTTGGTGCAGAAGACCAGATACACACCGGTAGCAACCCTGCGACCGTCGAAGTTTTTACCATTCCATACAGCCTGTCCACCAAGTGCTTTTGTTTCAAAAACAAGGTTTCCTGAAATGTCGGTGATTTTGACATTGACATTTCGTGCCAGTCCGGTGATGGTAATATCGCCATGGTAGGTTTCCCTGACCGGATTGGGGAAGACGTAGACCTTGCCGAAAGAATCGCCTCCGCTGGTGGCTGTTCCGCGGTAGGAAACAATGCCTTTGTCGGTGGCGAAAAATACTTCACCGGTTTGTCCGTCAATCGTAATGGAGTTGATGGTGTTGGAAAGGAGGGGACTGTTTTCTCTTGTAAAATGATGAATCTGCTTCAGTCCGTCGGCAGAAATCAGATAAACACCTGAATTTCGGGTTCCGAACCATTTGCGGTTTGCTCCATCAACGGCAATGCTGGTAATGGTTTCTGTTGAAAGCAGGTAATCACCAAGGCCGGAACCGTCATTCCGGGGTACGAGGATTTGCTGGGCATATCCTCCCGCCTGGGGCCCTTCAAAAACAGCGGCAGGATGATAATACACCACAGGACCTGAAGCTGTACCTACCCAGATGTTCCCTTCCAGGTCTTCCGCGATATCATAAACAAAGTTGCTGATTTCATTTCCGGCATTATCGGCAATGGAAACACGGGTGTAGGTATCATCCCTGATATCGCCGGGGGTGCCGTTATCATCGAATACAAACAGTCCGTTTCCACGGGGAAGTATGACCCATTTTCTGTTGCCGGAATCAATGAGCAGTTTACTGACGTTGGGAGCATTGATGGCAGGGCCGTAATTAAGGCTGGTCCATTTCCCATCAGCCGAGAGTACCGAAATGGGATTTGATACACCGGAATTGGTAACCCAGAGGTTCATATTCTTGTCAAAGGCCATGCCGTACACCCGGCAAAAATCGCCCGGAATGATGGTTTGCAGGGAACTGTTGGAAGGATTGTACACGGCTTTCTTTTGCATTTTCTCCAGATAAATGATTCCATATCCCCAGGTTGCCACATAAAGGTTGTCGGGTTCGTTTGGTCTGGCAATAACATTTATAGCATCGCGGGCGTCGTAATCAGTCCACGATTGCCATTTTTGGCCGTCAAAGATATGGACGCAGGGAAGGTTATAGAGATTTCCCCAGGCAGAAGACAAACCTCCGGCAGTTACAAAAATTTTTCCCGATGCACTATACGCCAGGAATGCGTCGTTGTTTGAGGGTCCGTCAGGCACAATTGTATCCCGGCCTGTTTGCGGATTTTCCCTTATAATTCCGTGGTAATGATCGGCGGTCCAGATGACATCTTCCTTATCAATCAGGGCATGACGGGGATCGCCGGTCCAGGAGTGACGGAGAAGGCGAAGGTTGGAATCGTAAACATCCGCATAATTCTGGCTTGCGACAACCAGTTTCCCGGAGCATACTTCCAGGGAGTAATAATAGGTTCCATCGGGATACAGCAAGGTGCCCAGTTCTTTCCACTGGCCATTGTCAGAATAATAGACGTGATCGTTCCGGGTACCGGAACCATGATAGACAGCAAACAATTTCCCCTCAAACCAGGCAAGTGAAGTAAAACTCTCCGAAAAATTTGGTATGTCAGAGATCTGGCTCCATGCAGAAAAATCAACCAGATTGGGGTTATTCAATGAAGCTTTATAGATTCCTGAGCCGGTAGCGGCAAAGATATGATCATCACTGGTTGCGACGGCAAATACTTCGGCCGGACTTCCTCCTGGGCCAAGGTAATATGTGTCTTTTATTTCGCGTTTATCGGGATTCAGCAAGGCAATGCCAAACCCACATGAGAGGTAGGCGAGATTTCCCCTGATATGAATATGGTTAATGGTTTTGTTGGTCAGGCCTGATTTGAGAAAAATATCGGGTACATTAATGATACTTTCTGAGGTAACAATGTCAATGTTTCCGTTTTTATATCCGGCAACCAGCCGGTTATTGGCACTGTCAAAGGCAATGGTGCTCAGTTCGATATCGTGCAATCCGTCAACAGTTGAGATTTTGCTCACAGAGTGGTCGTTGCGGTGGTAGCAGAAGAGGCTTCCGGAGGTAGCACAAAAAACCCTGTTGCCTGCATCAGCCAGACGGAATGCCTGGCGGTAGGAAAGGTGATCACGCCAGGCTCCGACAGGTATTTGCCCATGGGAAGTGAGAGCAATGAAAACAACGACCGAAAGAAGTCCTGACCGTTTCATTAAAGGTTTCTATAGAGTACGTTCAAATTGGCTCTTTATTGTATTGTAACCGGACGAAAAGAACAAACTACAGTTTTGTATTCAGGTAGGCGGCCAGGGCTTTCATGGCGATGGCCCGGTGGCTGATTTTATTTTTCTCATCCAGCGGCATTTCTGCAAAGGTCTGGGAATAGCCATCAGGCTGAAAAACAGGGTCGTACCCAAATCCTTCCTCACCCCTGGGCTCCCTGATGATGGTGCCGTATACGGTTCCTTCAAAAAAGCGCACTTCACCGTTTTCCATATAGGCAATCACGGTACGGAATCTGGCCCTTCTGTTGTTTATATTCTTCATGCGCTCGAGAAGCTTCAGCATATTGGCTTTTGCATCCTTATTCTCGCCGGCATACCTTGCTGAAAAGACTCCCGGTTCACCTTGCAGGGCATCAACTTCCAGCGCAGTGTCGTCGGCAAAACAATTCCGGTGAAATTTCCGGTAAACAAATGATGCCTTGGCTGCGGCGTTTTCTTCGAGGGTATGGAAAGGTTCGGGTATTTCTTCCTGAAAACCGAGGTCAGCAAGGCTGGTTATGGTGAAATCTTTCCTCAGAAGATTCCTGATCTCTTTGACTTTATGAGGATTGTTGGTGGCAAAAATAATTTCCATACAGGTAAATTACGGGTGCTAAAATAGAAAATATTTCAGGACCTGACCGGTGCAGGAATATTGCCTATGAACAGCCAACCGGAATAGGATGCCCGTCAGATGAAGGATGAATTTTCTTCCTGGTAAGTTCAATAATGAAGGGCCGGGACTTTCCGTGAATCAGCATCCGGTAGCACTGAACCCGCCGGCGAGTTTACCCGGTCGCGGGTTGACGCACATAACGGGAATTCTGGCGGAATTTGCGAGAATTTTTTGTTCGTCGGCGCCCAGGACAAAGCCTGTAAAGATGATACTGCGGGAAGTAATGATCAGGATCATGTCGGCATTTACCTGCCGGGCATATTCAATGGTTTCCGTGGCAAAATCATCTTTTCCGGGAGCTTCCGCAACCTCATATTCGATGTTGTTGTTGTCAAGGTATTTCCGGGTAAAGGTAACATTGTTGTGCAGCATTGTTTTCAGGCCTCTGTCGGAAACATGCTGAAGGAAAAGATGAAACTTGCAGTGATAATAATAGGAAAGAAAACTGGACCAGCGGATTTTTTCCTTGCTTTCTTTCCGGTAATTGATAGGGAAAACAACATTTTTATAGGCATCGCTTGAGGGTGGGGCCTGCACAACAATAAAGGGGACTTTTGCTTTTACAATAACTTTGAGTGCCCAACTCCCGAGAAATTTTTGCATTCCTTTAATGCCATGGGTTCCCATGATGATGATTTCAGCATTCAGATCGGTTGCTGCTTCTCCGATTGTTTTGAAAATGTTCCCTTTCAGCACTTTAAATTCGGGCTTGACATGATATTTCTGTTCCAGTTCACCGGCTGATAAATGCAGCCTTACAGAAGCATCCTGAATTTCGGATTCTTCTTTTACAATGTGAAGAAGGGTTATAGTATTGCCCGTAACCTGGGCTACATTTTTGGCATGCGCCACTGCAAATTCAGCTTTTTCGCTGAAATCCCAGGGAACCAGAATTGTTCTTTTTCGCGTATTCATACTGAATGCCATTTAGGGTTAGAAACTTTGGAATTTTATGTTACTTTTGGGTTGATTCAAAGGATGTCATCCAACAGAAAACATCCTAAATTATGAATTTTATCTGTAACATCCGCAACGTACGTATCCTTTTTTTCATTTCTGCCGGTTTATTATTTTGTCAACGATCACATAGTCAGCAAATTAATGGATTAATTTATGCTGATGAAGTAATCTCCCTGCCACCATGGCCTCAAAACAAAATTCATTCAATTGCCAGGGATTCACTGGGGTACTTTTATGTTTCTGTGCAGGACCGGATTTATCATTACAGCGATTTGCCAAGGGAGATAGCCTATACGGGCTCTCCCGTGCGTTTATGCTGTGCAGCTGATGGTACGATTTTTCTTGGAGGTATCAATGGATTCGGCCTGCTGACCAAATCCTGCACATTCGGATATCGTATCAAAAGACTGTCTGACGGCCTGGAAACTCTGCCCGGGCGGGTTTATTCTATGCTTGTTTCGGATACGGTATGCTATGCTCTTGCAGATTCGGGGCTGTATCTGCTTCATAAGGCCGGTGCAGTGAAAATCCTCAGGGGTACTGATATAAAAGACTGGAAATATATAGAGCCTTCTTATCTTTTTGTTCATACCGGCGATACTCTTATCGGTATTTACCCGGGAGGTCTGGTCAGGGAGATAGTCAAGGGAGCGGAAGGAAAAATTATACTGTCGGTTCAGAAATCCGGACATTCTCTTTTTGCCGGTGTTGGCCATACTGTTGTGTTTTCGGCAGGGAAGGAAGGTATTCTGAAATTGCGCAAGCAAATTCAAGCGGAAGAGAGCAGTTTTCTCGTCAATCCGGGCATTTTTGCAAACGGAAGCATGGCGGATCTTCCTGTGCAGGGTACTATCTGTTTTTACCCTGTAAAAAAGGAAGAATCCTATACCTGGAATTTCAAAATCCCGCAAAGTTCCTGCTACCTGCCTGGTGTTTTTATTAAAGACAATGAGCTTTTTGTTTATTCGGACTATGGTATTTACAGGCCATGGATTCCTCCGCCGATTTTTTATTATTCTACCGTCGAGTCAGAAGGTTGTGTTTTTCCTGAACAAATTTTCATCCTTCATGAGCATGCAGGAATTCTTTCGGGAAACTGCCTTACATGGATGAAAATCTTAACCCGTGGCGGAACGGCAAGTCTGGAATGCCAGAGGAAAATTGAAATTCCAGGCGAAACAGGTTCCTTCTCAAGGATGATAGTAATTGCCGGGACTGCTTACCTTGTGCACTCGTCAGGAATTTATCGTGCGGTGCCTTCAGGGCTTGATAAAGTTTTTGCAGGCAGAGGTATTTCCGCAGCGGAAGCCAGTGGTGACAGAAAGTATTTACTGGTTCTTGCGGGCCATACTTTGCTGAGGTTTCCGGTTGAGAATGCAGGAAATAGGGCCAATCTGAAGGCTGACGCCGAAATCGTTCTTTCTGCCGGTAACTATGGCGCGATAGGGTCAAAAGACGGCCGGCAAATTTTTCTCTCGGCCGGAGGCAGCAGGATATTGGATATCAGAACAGAGGGAAAGAACAAGTACCGTATCGATACACTGAGTATATCATCCGGGGCAGGATTTTATCTGATTTCTGCCTTTGCCGGTGTTTTTGCAGTTACCCCGACCGGTGTTATGCAGTATGATTCTCTTGCAGGGCAATTCAAACATGATGGCAACTTCCCTGCCATTGAGCCGGGGAGGGAATGGATTTATCCTTACAGCGTCAGCAGTGATGGGAAAAAGATCCGGCTTGTTTACCGGAGCGATATGAACAAGCTAAATAACAGACTTATAGGGTATGATGCGGGAAAGATAACAGAACTGAGGCTTGTAAAGGAGAGCGATTATAATATCAGTACCCTTACGGAAGATGGCTCTGGCAGACTTTGGATGGCCGGAAACGGGCAGTTGATGATGATTGAACCTTCAGGTTCGCTTCCTGAGGGAATTCCGGGTAAAATGTTGTTGCATGATCTTTTTTTCGGGACAGACACTGTTATTTTTCACGGCCATTCTTTCCGACCCGTTCCTTCTGCCGTTCCGTTCCGTTCCAATAGCCTGCGGGTAACGTTCGGAACAAACTGGTTTGGCAATAATGAAATGATTCTGACAAGGTACTGGCTGGAGGGGTATATGCAGCAATTTTCCTCCTGGGGAAAAGAGAGTGAAGCGGTTTTTTACGGGTTAAAGCCCGGGAAATATACCTTCCGTGCGGAAGCGGGTTTTTCGGGTCAGAAACCCTTATCCCGCCTTGAATTTTCATTTGTTATTTTGCCTCCCTGGTATTTTCGATGGTATGCATTTCTGATGTATACCATATTGCTTGGAATAGCTGTATTTATTTTTATACGCTGGCGGTCCTGGAAATTTATGCAGGAGAAAATCAAGCTGGAAGCCCTGGTAAGTGCCAGAACAGAAGAGCTTATAAGGGAAAGGGACCGAACGGAGCAGCTTATATCAAAAATGCTTCCGCGGGAGACGGCCGATGAATTAAAGAAGAAAGGAAAGGCAACCAGCCAGAAATACGAGATGGTTACGGTCTTGTTTTCCGATATTCAGGGTTTTACAAAAATTGCCGAACAGATGAATCCTGAGACTCTGATAGACCAGCTTGATGTTTTTTATCTCCATTTTGATTCCGTTGTTGAGAAATACAATATTGAAAAAATCAAAACGATTGGGGATGCGTATATGTGTGCCGGGGGGATTCCTGAGAAGAACAGGACCAATCCGGTGGATGTAGTTCTGGCTGCCCTTGAGATGCAGCAATATATGCGAGAAATGAAAGCGCAAAATGCCAATTTCTGGGAGCTTCGGATTGGCATACATACCGGTCCCGTCATTGCAGGCGTAATAGGCCAGAAGAAGTATTCGTATGATATCTGGGGAGATACGGTCAATGTGGCCAGCCGCATGGAATCATCAGGCGAAGCCGGTAAAGTAAACATCTCAGGTCAGACGTACGAACTGGTGCGTGATTTCTTTATATGCGAATACCGGGGAAAGATGCCGGTGAAGTACAAAGGAGAGATCGAAATGTATTTCGTCAAAGGGATCCGCCCTGAGTTATCACTCAACCTTAAAGGAATCCCTAACCAGCGTTTCTTTCTGATGCTTCAGAATCTGCGGCTACTGGATTTACAGGAGTATATCCAGGAAAAAGTCCTCGAGAAAGCCCCACCGGAAATGCATTTTCATAATGCGGTGTATGCCGAAGAAATTTTCATGCAATCGGAACTTCTCGGAAGGGCTGAGGGATTATCGGAAGAAGAACTTCTTCTGGTGCGGACAGCAAGTTTGTTTGAATGTCCGGGATATATTCTTGACTATTTCAATCCGTTAGAAAAAAACCTGGCATATGCTGACGAGTTGCTTCCGAAATTTAAATACAGTCCGGAACAGATCGATAAAATTAAAAAACTGATACTTTCTTCAGCGGATACTGATCATCAGTGGATTGCGGAAAAAGTCTTGCAGGATGCACGGAACAGCTTTTACGGAAGGAAGGATTTTCCGGTGAGGATTAAAGCCATGTGGGAGGAAATGAATGCCCACGGGCAATCCGTTTTGCCGGAAGAATGGCTGAAGGAGGTGAAAAACAGGCTGAGAAAGTTTGCATTTTACACTGAAACAGCGCACAGATTGGCTGAAATAACACCTCAGGAGCAAGAAGCGGCGTTGAATGAAGTATTTAAAGACCAGGATAAAAGCTGAAGAACATAGGAGTATGGTTTCAGGAAGAGCTGTAAAATATTTAAATTTGCGAAACACAAATGCATTTTGGCTATGGAAGAACTGAACTGGGCACAATTGCCTTTTGGATACCACAAAACCCACTATAATGTGAGGTGCTATTACAGGAATGGCAAGTGGGGAGAACTGGAAGTAAGCTCTTCGGAATTCATTTCTGTCCATATGGCGGCAACCTGTCTGCATTACGGACAAGAGGCTTTTGAAGGGATGAAGGCGTACCGTGGTAAGGATGGTCACATCAGGCTGTTCAGATGGAAGGAAAATGCTGCACGTTTCCAGAGCTCTGCCCGGGGAATTCGCATGGCTGAAGTGCCGGACGAACTTTTCCATGCGGCAATAAAAAAAGTTGTTCAATTAAATATTGACTTTGTTCCTCCTTATGGTACAGGGGCAACATTGTATATACGTCCGCTTTTGATTGGTACCGGAGCTGAGGTAGGGGTAAAGCCGGCAAATGAATATCTTTTTCTGGTTTTTGTAACACCTGTGGGTCCGTATTTTAAAGGAGGGTTCAAGCCGGTGGATGTAATGATTTGCCGCGACTATGACAGAGCTGCCCCCCTGGGCACCGGAAACATCAAGGTAGGAGGGAATTATGCCGCCAGCCTCAGATCGCTTCAGCAGGCTCAGGAAGCAGGTTATTCCACAGCGCTTTATCTTGATGCCAAAGAAAAAAAATATATTGATGAATGCGGGCCTGCCAATTTCTTTGCCATCAGAAACAATACCTATATTACTCCTGATTCACGGTCGATTTTGCCTTCCATTACCAACAAGAGCCTGAAGGAACTGGCGGTACACCTGGGGTTGAAGGTGGAGTGTCGTCCCGTTCCGCTCGAAGAACTACCGACATTTGAAGAAGCCGGAGAATGTGGTACTGCGGCAGTAATTACTCCCATTGATAAAATTTTTGATCCGCAAACGGGTACGATTTATTCATTCTGTAAAAACGGACAACCAGGGCCGGTGTCAACGATGCTGTACAGGAATCTTACCGGAATACAGTTTGGAGAAGAACCGGACCCGTTTGGTTGGATGGAAATTATCGACTAAATTTGCCGTCCGATTCCGGACTTCATGAAGACAACCGAAACGCGTGCCAGCCGTCGCCGGCTTCGCAGTTCTTATGTTACATCGGTTATCAGCATTATGCTGTTGCTGTTAATGCTGGGTTTACTGGGTTTTGTAATTCTCAACACCCGGAAGATAACTGATTATGTGCGCCAGAACATCGGGTTCAGCATCATGTTTTCCGAAACAGCAAGGGAAAGCGACATTCTTCGGCTTCAGAAATATATTGATGCCCAGCCCTACACCAAAAGCACCCGTTTTATCCCGCCCGAAGAGGCCATGAAAGAACTGGAGAAAGAGCTGGGAGAAGACTTCCTTGCTTTTCTGGGCTACAATCCGCTACAGCCTATCATTGAGGTAAAAATTCATCCGGATTGGGCAGTGACGGACAGTCTGGAAAAAATAGTGCGTTATATGGGAACCCAGCCGGGAGTTCAACAGACTTACTATGAGCAGTCACTCCTGGAAAAGGTCAATCAGAATATCAGAAAAATCAGCATTTTTATGTTGTCTTTTACCGGATTGCTTTTCCTTATCTCGTTGGCCCTCATCAACAATACGATACGCCTTGCTGTTTATTCAAAGAGGTTTCTGATACGTACCATGCAACTGGTAGGTGCTACCGATTCCTTCATCCGAAGGCCTTTTGTATTGCGGAGTATGTTGCACGGGCTCTATGCCGGCCTGGCTGCATCTGCCGTGCTGACACTGATTATTTATTATGGTACCAGAGATTTCGAGGATATTTATGAATTATTTGATGTGAGGATTATGGCATTACTTTATCCGGTGCTTATCGGCATAGGTGTAGTAATGAATGCAATTTCTTCATTTTTCTCGGTTAACCGATATTTACGAATGAACAAGGATGAATTGTACTTTTAAAAATTAATAACATGGCAAAGAAACAGGATGAGAAAAAACAGGCAGATTTTGCTCTGGGTCCGGAAAATTACCGGTTGCTGCTGATTGGCTTTGCAATCATCGTACTGGGATTTATCCTGATGGCCGGAGGGAAAGCTCCGAGTCCCGATGTTTTCAACGAGAAGGAAATTTTCAGTTTCCGCCGGATTACTCTGGCTCCCATGATTGTGCTGGCAGGTTTTGTCTTTGAGATCTATGCCATCATGAAAAAGCCCAGGAACTCACAGCCGGAAGAATAGTTGGTATTCACTGAAATTGCGGAATGCATGGAGTATTTAGAGTCGGTATTGCTGGGAATCCTTCAGGGATTGACAGAATTTCTTCCGGTTAGCAGCAGCGGGCATCTGGAAATTGGTAAGGCCTTATTTGGGAACAACATCTTCAATAACATCTATTTCACTATTGTAGTGCATTGTGCCACGGTATTGAGTACCCTGGTTGTTTTCCGGCGGGAAATCGTACAACTTACAACCGGATTTTTCCGTTTTCAGAAAAGCTATGAGTTACGCTTTGTTTCAGCGATACTTATTTCTTTGATTCCGGTGGGGCTGGTTGGTTTTTTTCTTGCCGATCAGGTTGAAGCATTGTTTACCGGCAGGTTGATGCTCGTTGGTTTTATGTTGCTGGTTACCGCATTGCTGAATGCATTTGCCCATTATTCTAAAGACCGTGGCAGGGAAATCGGAATAATGGAAGGATTAATTATCGGCGTGGCACAGGCAATAGCTGTTATTCCAGGGATAAGCCGTTCCGGAGCGACTATTGCCACCGGATTGCTTCTGGGAACAAAGCGAACGGAAGTTGCCCGCTTTTCCTTTCTTATGGTGATCATACCGGTACTGGGGGCTATGGCGAAGGATCTGGTTTCAACCAACGGTACGGTATCCGGATCATTGTCTCCCGGTGTTCTGGCTGTTGGATTTTTCGCTGCTTTTATAACAGGATTAGCCGCATGCCGTTTTATGATCAGGGTAGTACAGAAAGCCAGTTTGCTGGGGTTTGCCATCTATTGTGCTTTAGCCGGAACGATCACTATTTTGTTAAGTCTGTAATCAGTGGAAGAAAACGATTTTCAGGAAGGAAGAATTCTGCTAATCCATAAGCCCCTGCGCTGGACATCATTTGATGTGGTGAACAAAATACGGTTTATTCTGAAACACCGGTTTGGATATCCGTCGCTTAAAATAGGCCATGCCGGCACCCTGGATCCTCTTGCGACGGGGCTTTTGATTATCTGTACCGGTAAGAAGACAAAAGAAATTGTTTCCCTGCAGGAATATGACAAAGAATACGAAGCACGGATAGTTTTCGGAAAGACGACGCCGTCCTTTGATCTGGAAACGCAGTTCGACCGGGAGTATCCGGTGGAACACATTACCAGGGAATTGATTGAAGAAAAAATACAGGAATTTCGTGGCCGAATTTTGCAGGAACCGCCGCTTCATTCTGCACGGCATATTGATGGGAAGCGGGCATATGATCTGGCCAGGAAAGGGAAAACACGCTCCCTCAGTCCACACCAGGTTACAATCCATGAAATTCGGCTGCTTGATTTTGTTTTTCCGGAAGCAACCCTCTATGTGAAGTGCAGCAAAGGGACCTATATCCGTTCCCTTGCAAGGGATCTGGGACGGGCCTGCGGGAGCGGGGCATATCTTGGAGGGCTTGTGCGGATTGCCATTGGGCCTTACCGTTTGGAAAATGCAATGACAATTGAAGATTTTGAAAAAAGTATATGTAATTTTGAAACCTTTTAAAATAATCTTCGTATAAACGCCCTGTTGATTGAATGACATATTATGAACATGAAACTATCTCAGTATAAGTACAATCTCCCTTCGGACCTGATTGCGAAGTTTCCGGCTGAAAAGCGCGATGAGTCGAGGTTAATGGTTCTTAACCGGAAGGATCAGACGATAGAACACAGGATTTTCAAGGATATCATTGACTATGTCAATGATAAGGACGTGATGGTATTTAACAATACCAAGGTTTTCCCCGCCAGGTTATATGGGAACAAAGAAAAGACCGGTGCCGAAATTGAGGTATTTCTTCTGAGGGAACTGAATAAGGAACAGCGGTTATGGGATGTTCTTGTTGATCCTGCCCGGAAGATCCGCATAGGGAACAAATTGTATTTTGGTGAAAATGATACCCTGGTAGCTGAAGTCATTGATAACACCACATCACGGGGGCGCACCCTCCGTTTCCTGTACGATGGTGATTACGAAGATTTTAAGCGCACACTTTACAGTCTGGGAGAAACTCCTTTGCCCAAATTCATAAAGCGAGAAGTACTTCCTGAAGACAGGGAACGGTATCAGACCATTTTTGCCAAGCATGAGGGGGCAGTTGCAGCCCCTACGGCAGGTCTTCACTTCAGTCGTGAATTATTGAAGCGATTGGAAATCAAGGGGGTAGAATTTGCTGAAATTACACTTCATGTGGGGTTAGGAAATTTCAGGACTGTTGATGTGGAAGACCTCACCAAACACAAGATGGATTCTGAGCGGTACATCATAACCGAGGAGGCTGTGAAAATCATCAATGCTGCCAAAGAACGGAAAAGCAATATAGTTGCCGTAGGAACAACCGTTGTACGGGCGCTGGAAAGTTCGGTCACCACAACGGGCATGCTGAAGCCGGCTGACGGGTGGACCAACAAGTTTATTTTTCCGCCCTATGATTTCAAGATACCTACCATGATGGTCACCAATTTTCATCTGCCCCTTTCCACGCTCTTGATGCAGGTATCGGCATTTGCAGGATATGATTTTCTTTTCAAGGCATATAAGGTAGCTGTTAAGGAAAAATACAGGTTCGGGACCTATGGTGATGCCATGCTGATTATTTAGTTATATTTACAGGGCAGCCTTCCAATGCCTGTGCAATATGCCTGTAATTAACAGTATTGTCAGATGGTTGAACCTGAAACGGCTTCATCAGATAGATCTTTTCAGGAAATATCCGGATGAGGTTCAGAAAGAAGTTCTTTTTCAGCTTCTGAGAAAGGCTGAAAGTACCGAATGGGGTATTCAGCATGGTTTCAAAAGCATCACCTCTCTGCAACAGTTTCAGGAAAGGAACCCCGTTCAGAAGTATGAGGAAATCAGCCCGCTTATCAAAAGGGTAATGAACGGGGAGCAAAACATTCTCTGGCCTTCTGACGTTAAATGGTTTGCCAAATCATCCGGTACTACGGAAGATAAAAGTAAGTTTATTCCTGTAACTTCTGAATCGCTTGAAGAATGCCATTACAGGGGAGGCAAGGATGTTCTCGCCTTTTATTTTTATAATTATCCTGACACTTCTGTTTTAACCGGAAAAAGTCTGACTCTTGGCGGAAGCCATCAGATTAATCCGGTCGGCAAAAATTCCTATTATGGGGATTTATCGGCCATATTGATTGATAATCTTCCTTTCTGGGCCGATCTGATCAAAACCCCACCTCAGGAAATTGCCCTTCTGGAGAAATGGGAAGAAAAGCTTGAAAAACTCAGCAGTGTAACTGTGTCGGAAAATGTTACCAGCATTGCCGGAGTTCCGTCCTGGATGCTGGTTCTTTTACGATATATTCTGGAAAAGACGGGAAAGAAAACGATTCCCGAGGTCTGGCCCAATCTGGAGCTTTTCATTCATGGCGGGGTGAGCTTCAGGCCATACAGGGATCAGTACCTTCAGCTTATTCCTTCGGAGAAGATGCATTATATGGAGGCATACAATGCCTCGGAGGGTTTTTTTGCCATTCAGGATGATCCGCTGAGGGATGACATGTTGCTGATGCTTGATTACGGAATTTTTTATGAGTTCATTCCCCTGGACCAGCTGAACAGTGGGAATTGGAAGGCTTGTTCTATCGGGGAAGTGGAAACAGGAAAAAATTATGCCCTGGTAATTACAACCAGCGGGGGGTTATGGCGCTACCTGATAGGAGATACGGTGCAGTTCACTTCCTTGTATCCGCACAAAATAAAGATTACCGGACGTACCAAGCTTTACCTGAATGTTTTCGGCGAGGAGGTTATCTTAGAGAATGCAGAGAAGGCTTTAGAGGTTGCCTGCCGAGAAACGGGTGCTGTGTTTACAGAATTTACCGCGGGCCCGGTATACATGGAGGGGAATAAACGAGGCCGTCATGAATGGCTTATTGAATTTGAGAATCCTCCGGCCGACGGGGAGCTTTTCGTAAGAGTCCTTGATAAAACATTACAGGCGGTTAATTCCGATTATGAAGCCAAGCGGTATCACGACATAACTCTTGAACCGCCGATCATCAGGCATGTTGCAAAGGGAACGTTTTATGAATGGATGAAGCAGAAGGGGA
>JAAYUG010000142.1 GCA_012517825.1 Bacteroidales bacterium
GCTTTTGAATAGGTTTCATCAGCAAAAATGATACCAGCAGGGTCGAGCGGGGAAAAATCGTCCTTCCATTTGATGTTGCGGATGTTGATAATTCCCTCGGTAGTGAACAGCATGCCGTTGCGGCCGTTGCGCGTGGGAATCACACAGTCGAACATATCAATTCCGAGGGCTATGGCTTCCAGCAGATTGGCCGGTGTTCCCACACCCATCAGGTAGCGGGGTTTTTCGGCCGGCAGGATAGCCGTTACATGGGCAATCATTTCGTACATCAGCTCAGCAGGTTCCCCTACCGACAGGCCTCCGATGGCATTTCCGTCGGCATTTCGCGAAGCGACAAACTCGGCCGAAGTTTTGCGGAGATCGGCATAAACACTGCCCTGCACTATGGGAAACAGCATCTGGCTGTGCCCATAGGCCGGCGAGGTTTCCCTGAAACGCCGCAGGCCCCTGTCGAGCCAGCGGTGGGTAAGTTCCATGGAAAGACGGGCATATTCGTATTCGCACGGATAGGGGGTGCATTCGTCAAGCACCATCATAATGTCGGACCCAATGGTTCGTTGAATGTCCACCACATTTTCGGGCGTAAAAAGATGCTCCGAACCGTCGATGTGGCTTTTGAACATGGCACCCTCCTCCCGTATCTTCCGGATTTCGGCCAGGGAGAATACCTGGTATCCGCCGCTGTCGGTAAGGATAGGCCCCTGCCAGTTCATAAACCGGTGAAGCCCTCCTGCCTTTGCTATGACGTCAAGTCCGGGACGAAGATACAGGTGGTAGGTGTTGCTCAGTATGATCCGGGCTTTTACATCGTGAAGAAGTTCCCGCTGGTGGACACCCTTTACGGTTCCGGCCGTACCCACCGGCATAAAGGCGGGGGTTGGCACCTCCCCGTGGCCGGTAACAAGAACACCTGCGCGGGCAGAGGACTTCGGATCGGTATGTTCAATGCCAAACATATTACAGGGTAAAAACACGGCAAATATACGGTTTTCCGGTTCGAATACCGTACGGAGCCATTGTTTTGTATGCCGCGTTCTATGTTTGTTTAGAATTATCAATCAACAGGTTGGTGAAACTGCGCCAACCCATTGATAGAGTTGCTTTTTATTACCGGTATGAATTTTTTATGGCTGGTATTTATGGCTTACCGATTTTTCTTCCGCTTACAATAAACTGCTTCACCGGAAAGGTTCCTGAAACTGCTTCGGCAAACGGCTTGCCGTTTCGCAGGCCGACTTTGCCAAAACCGGTTTCGCAGGCAAAGAAACAGGAAAAATTATCTCCGATTTTCGAATCAATGTACATTGTGCCTGATACTGCATCCAGAAAAATGCCCGTGAGTCCCTGCAACAATCCATAGCTCGACATGGCCCGCGCATACCAGTGCCCGCACTCATATTCATCGAACGGGTTCCGCACGGTACCATCATAGCGCTTGCGGGCTGTCCTGACTATTTCCAGCCCTTTTTCCACTTCCCCCATCCGCATCAGATGCGACGCAACCTGATATTCAATGCCTGTCCACACTTCATTGCTATAAACAAACGGCAGTGAAAGTTCTCCCCCGTCGGGCCAGGTGCAGAGAAGCAGGCCTCCTTCCTTTCCATAGGCATAGGAGGCTCTCTGCAGATTGGCATGCAAGGAGAGATCGGTTTTGAAGTTGTACCGGTACACCGACAGGAGGTGGCTCTTTACCTTTTCCCTGTCGATTCCGGGATCAAGCCCGCACATTTCTGAAAGCCATACCCCCAGCACCCCGTCGGAAAGGCATCCGTTTCCATACTGGTATTTCGGCCCTTCCTTCACCAGCAATGCCATGGCTTCATCGGAATAACCCCCGCCGATACTGTTGCGGGAAGCTGTAACCGGATTTTCAGCCCTGAGCCCTTCGGTAGTGATACGCTGGAAAAAATACCTGCCATTGAAGAGTTCCGTTTCGAGATACTTTTTCCCCCTGGCATACAATTCCCGGTAAAGGGTGATGTCATCTCCGAGGTATGAGCCCATTTGAATGGCAGCATGAAGCGCGGCCACGTAGAAACCTGTAATCATGCCGTCGGGGCCCCAGAATTCGATATCGTAGGTATTATGGTGGGGTTCTTCTATCACACCCTTATGTTTCGGATCCCATTGTTCAATGCAGTAATCGAGCGATTTTCTTACCCGGGGCCACAGGTTTTCCATCCATCGGGTATCTCCTGAGATCCGCCATTCGCGGTAAACCTTCATAATACCACCCAGTTGTCCGTCGGAGGCTGCATGCCAGCCATGGTTCGGTTCGCGGATCGGAAGCGCAGATCTGAAATTCTGATGCCCAAGCTGGTTCTGGCTCACCCGGAATTCCGTTTCGCGGAGGGTTCGTTCCAGCGCAGGAAACAGACGACTGATTGCCTGGGCATAGTTCCAGACATGGGTACACGAACCCTCACAGCAACCCTGCCCTTTGTCAAAACATCCTTCCCAGCCCCAGAGACGTCCGTCTTTCTGGCGCAATACGGTAGGTGATTTCAGAATGGTGAGGTTGGCACTAACAGCTTCCAGCACTTCAGGAGGAAGGTCGGAGGCAAAGAAGGTTTCGGAAAAGAGTTCCGACTTTTGTTGCAACGCTTTATACTGTGCGCTCCAGTAAGCGGCGACTTCTCCGATATCCGAAAAACGACCGGCATACCAGGGTTCATAAAATCCGGCAGTGATTTCGGGCGGACAGCAGCTTGGTCCGGAATCGCAGGTCGCTGCATTGACCTTTTCGCGGAAAGTTTCATTGTCAGGGCTCCATCCAAAACGCTGGTCAGAATGCGGAACGTACCATGCCAGCATAATACGGATAGTTTTTGATGATCCCGGGTTCAGGGTGAGGGGGACATAAATTGATGCTCCTTCTGCTCCCCGCGTGACAGGGCGTGAAGGGGTATTTCCGGCCTGGATATCTTTCCATAGCAGGGTATGGGCATCGAACCATCCGCCACGGAACCAGCAGTAATCAACAACTGCCGCAGGATCGTCGGTCCAGACGGCAAAGTCGCCTCTGTACCATGGCTTCCCGGGCAAACACGACTGGGAAAGAATGAATCCGCCCGGCATAGCCATCACAGAATCCCGGCCTGCATACTGTCCTCCCCACATACTGGGCTGTTCCACCCGCATGAGATTGGAACTGTGAAACGAAAATACCAGATCCATTGTCTTATCCGAGGAGTTGGTGAGGGTGTACTCCAGGGCACCTGCGGGAAGTCCGGAATTGTCGGCATCGCCCGGAATAAAGGGGCTCCAGCCTCTGATGCTGACCCGAACGGGAAGGGAAGAATCTTCCAGGTCCACCCTGGCAAACGGGAAACGGGAGGTAAAGACGGCCTTATCGAACCGGGGACAGCCATAGAGCCGGCCCCCGTTTGCGGTTCCCTCCTCGCCAAAAAGCCGCCAGGGCTGAACAGGCCCTTCCGCTATGCGCGCCCCGCTGGCAAATCCCTTTACCGACACGGCAGCAAAAATGAAAGGCCGGTTGTTCATGTCCGGTTTGTGCCGGAGCGAAAAGTGGGAAAGCGATCCGTTCCCTTCAAGGCAAAACATACCGGCTCCCAGACCGCCAATGGGAAAAGCAACCTGACGGATGTTCTCTCCGGAATACGCCAGGTTGAATTCATGCCCTGCATAAAGAATACCGGTAGAAGAAAGCACCGGGGCAAACAACATGCAAAAAAAAATAATGCTGTTTTTTTCATAATTCATTTGATGAAGGTTGTTGGACTGAATTTTACTTAATAAAGCAACTTACAATAAAATTACCATTTCACCCGGATGCAGAGAAACCCGAAGCAAGATACAATTTTGCTTAAACCTGATTAATTCATTAGGAGCAACTTTTTGGTGTGAACTAATGAATGCCTTCAGAAGGTGTGGGGTTTTAATTAATTATATATCAGTTGGTTGACACATTACGCCAACCAGCTATAAAAGTCTTTTCGGGGATTTCGAAAAACGAACATAATATTAAATATAAGTTGAAGACGGTTTTTAAAATGTATGTATTTATCAGTCGGGATTACCTCGATAAGTCACTAGAAACAAGTTGTTTACTTGTTTTTTGTGTTTTTATTGACCAATCGGTTAAAGATTAATCCAATTCCCGGTCAGGGGATTAAGGACAATGGCGATGTATTTCAGAGTTCCAGCGTTCCAATGTTCCAAAGTTCCAGCGTTTCGGCGTTCCAGCGCAGAGCGTAAAGACAATTGCAAATGACGAATGGCCAACGGCGAAAAGCAAGAGTCCCTGCTTCCGGCTATTCGTATTCTTTCAGAATTTCCTTTACTCCTTCGGGGGCAACGCGGCCATAAACCTTCTCTCC
>JAAYUG010000143.1 GCA_012517825.1 Bacteroidales bacterium
AACCGGAAGCCGGATGCAGAGTCCATTCGCGGATCAGATTTCCGGTTACGGAATAAATTCTGATAGTTATTGCCTCCTGAGATGTTGAACTAAAAAGTATTTGAGCATAATTCCCCGCCGGATTAGGGACGATACGAAAAATCATATCATCAGCTTCTTTTTTATTATTAATTGTGGCAAGGGAATCTGTAATTAAAATATTATCGAAGGTCAGGAACACATCCGGCAGGGATTTATGTTCAGCCACTACTTCAAAACGGTCGATTCGTGTCCAGTCAAATGCTCCAACAGGATTGTACCATTGGTTATTATCCCAGGAGCCTTGTTCAGCAAACCATGCCAGGGGTATTTTGACATGATGCCAGTGGCCGTCAAATGGCACAACCTGCTGATTGATGGTGTACCGCATGCGCCAGGGATGATCGGACGGGTCTTCGGTTTTTGTATCCAGAAAACGGATGTCAAATACAGCATCGGTTTTGTTGCCCATAAACCAGAAATCGACAACATACCTTCGCTGAACAAGCAGGCTTAAGTCTTTGTCAGGAACAAAATCGAACGCCATGTAATTGTATTGAGAAGGACTGAACCAATCGAGGCAGTAGGAACCTATCCGGGGGAAGGAGGAGGCATAGTAGCTGATGAATCCGGAGGATATCCATCCTGTTGCTTCAATGCCATGTTCAATATAGTCGGTATACAGCGGGATGGTCGCCGTGTCGGGCTGGAGGATGAACGGGGTCTGTGGCGGTGGTGTGAGTCCCAGTGCATTGATCAGAGGGATGTTTACATCATGTTCAAACAGGCCGGCGGAGTTTTTCTTAAATATTCCGAAACCTCCGTGGTAATCCCAGATGGTCCAGGGAATGCCTTTTTCTTCCAGATAGGAGCGCACAGCCTGATACCAGAATACTCTGTCGTCCGGAGGGCTGTTGGGAATATATACTCCGAATTCACCGCAGTAAACAGGTACCTGGCGGCTGTTTTTAAACGCTACGGCAATGTCGATGAGCTGTTTTACCTTTTCTACATTTCCTTCGTTGGGATAAGCGTTCAGAGCGCTTTCAATCCAGCTTCCTTTAAGTGATTGCGGACAAGCCGGCATGCTGGATGCATTGTAAGGAAACGGCACCCCGGCCAGCGGTTCCATCGATGGTTCAACCCAGCTTGCTCCCTGGTGGGTGAATACAAAAGGATCGTAAAAATGAAAGGTGTAAATGAGCTTTTTATCAGTATAAACCGGAAGATTGGAAAGATTGTTGTAGCTGTTCCAGTTGGCCGGGCCGACAACGATGTAATGGATTGTGTCTTCGGCGCGGATTGCACTTATGGCGTTCTGCTGAATCTGATTCCATACCGCATCACTGATTCCGTGCGGCTCATTCAGTATTTCATAGTAAATGTATTGCGAACGGTTTTTATAATGCCGTGCCATGTTGTTCCACACTTTGTTTAAAATGTTCCCAATATTTGGATCAGTTGATGCCGAGGGATCAAATGTATGGTTGTCGATAATCAGATGAATCTGCAGTTCCTCAGACCAGGTTACCGCCGAATCAAGAAACTGCAGAAAGAGAGGATGCGGAATATAATCGGGGGAGCCTTGTGTCATGGAATGGAGATTTATCGGAAGCCGGATTACGTCGCAACCAAGGCTCTTGATGTTTTCAAAATCTTTTCGCGTGTAACGCGTAAATTGAATCTGCTCCGGACTTCCTGCCTGAAACCAGCCGGTAAGATTAACCCCGCGGTGAAAAGGGACCTGGGGAAAAAGAAATGCAATAAATGTTGCGTTAAGTATAAGGCAAAACAAGACAGTTCTTTTCATTAATGCTTTCATGGCTTGATTGGGTTTATTTCTGGTATTATAAAGACACGATTGACCGATTTGTATTGAATCCAAACAGGGAATAAGTTTCAGTTAATTTCTTAAATTAGCTTACGCAGTAAATAACTCTTCTGGCAGATTAAATGTACAAAAATAACAACAAATACTTGTTCCGGATTATGTGCCATAAAGGTAAGCAGACTAATACATAGTGGCTTGGCATTTAGCGGTGGTATACGGGTTAACCCTGCTGAAACACCCATGTATTGCAAACACAAACACCTATGAACAAACTTCAAATCATGGGTGTTCCCCCGCTTTGGCGGGGCAGGCTATCCGACCTTTGAAAATCAATTTTGTTCGGATGAAACAAAGTAAAATGGGCCACCTGGGTATGCGGGTTCATATATCGGTTCAGGATTCTAACCTGAATACCTTTTTATCAGGTCAAAGAGAGCTTGTATTCGGATTGGTTTTTCAAGATAACCGTCAAATCCGGCCGAATTCAGATTTTCTCTAATATTTTGGTCAGAAAAAGCAGTTTGTGCGATTACAGGAAGACCGGGACGCATCTTTTTTATTTGGGAGGTGGCCTCAAAACCATCCATTACAGGCATTTTTAAATCCATCAGAACCAGATCAATCCGTGCATCTTTCTTGCACATTTCCACAGCTTCCAGCCCGTTGAATGCTTTTAATACGCTAAGGTTGATTTGTTTAAAAACCTCTTCGAGAAATCGTAAATTGGCTTCTTCATCTTCGACAATCAGAACGTTTAGCTCCTTTCCTGAATTCCTGTACAATTCTGTAACTGTGTTTTGTGCTGTGAAGCGTTTCTTTATGGTAACATCTTCGATAGGCAGGGAAAGGAGAAATACTGTGCCTCCTTTTGCGTAGGGTTCGTGCCGGATTTTCCCGCCCAGCATCCCGGCATAAGATTTGCTGATCGACAATCCCAAACCTAATCCTGAATAGGTTCTTGTTATACCTGCATCAGCCTGATAGAATTTTTCGAATATCTGTTGCTTTGAATTCTCTGGAATACCTACTCCTGTATCCTGAACAAAGAATTCAATACAGTGTTTTTGAAGAGTCCAACCAAAGGTAACATATCCTTTAGGGGTGAATTTTAATGCATTTTCGAGCAGATGGGTGATAATTTTCCTGATTTTTGTTTCATCTGAATATATAAAACAATCTGGATCAGATTGATAGAGTGAAAGCCGCAAATCAATTCCGTTCTTTTCAAAGTATTTTTCGTATGAGGTATATAAATCCTTTAACAATTCATTTATATTGACCTGTGTCTTTTTGATTTTCACCTGTCCTGTTTCAATTTTTGAGATATCAAGAATGTTTTCAATGATAGAAATTAACTGCTGGCTGCATGTATTCAGTATTTCGACATATTCAGTGCGGGTCGCTTCATCAATACCCGGATGACATAATAATTCTGAGAAACCGATGATGCCATTCAAGGGAGTCCTTATTTCGTGCGACATATTGGCAAGAAATGCCGATTTAAGACGATCATTTTCTTCTGCTTGTTCTTTAGCTTCTATCAAACTATTCTGATAGGATTTCAACTCGGTGATATCATTGGCTATTGCATAGGCCAGCCCCGACAACAGATCGGGTTTTATATTCCAGTCAAGAATATGAAATTGATCATCTTTTGCAAGAAAACGGTTTTCGAGATGATAAACACAATTCCCTTTACGAAGAACCTTATCGAATAATTCTATCATTTTCTGTTTATCATCGGGATGAAGAAAATTGAGAATAGAGTCCTCTCCTTCTGGTTCTCTTGCTTTGCCTGCCATTTCATTAAATGCGGGATTTGTATGCAATAATGTCAGATGGTTGAGGTCTATTATGCAGATAAGGTTCAGCGACATTTCAAAGACTGACCTGAATTTTTCTTCGCTTTTCTGCAGAGCCTGAAGAATAGCCTTTTGTTCGGAAATATCCATAATTACCCCTACCAACGATGTGAGATTTCCCTGATCATCAGTGAGTCTTTTTCCACTCAATAATCCCCAGAAATCAGAACCGTCCTTTCGTATGTAATGCCGTTCAGTCAATACCCTATCCGTTTCTCCCCGGATCAATTTATTCATCAGTTCTTTTCCCTGATCAGATTCCGAAGGATGCAAATGATCCGTGTACGCAGTGCCCACAAGCTCTGATATTGTCATGTGCAGCATTTCGGCCATGGCATCATTAGAAAAGGTAATAATACCATTTTGGTTAACCAGTATAATGCCCACCTGAGAGGTTTCTACAATAGCTCGGAGCTTTTTCTCATTTTCAGCCAGAGATTTCTTTAATAGAGTACTTTCGGTTATATCTTGAATAGTTCCGAAGGCATAATATGGTTTTCCGTTTTCGTCATACTGAAATTCTCCCCTTGCAATACAGTATCTTATTTCTCCCTGTTTATTGATAATACGGAATTCGTAATCGGGTATTTTTTTTTGCCCTGATGCAAGTCGTTCTTTAATATTTTTCCAGTAATTTTCTCGATCATCAGGATGTAAATGATCATTGAAAATATCCTGAGGTGATTTTTCTCCCGGTGAATATCCAAAAATATGATATGTTTCTTCAGA
This sequence comes from Bacteroidales bacterium, assembly GCA_012517825.1. Classification (NCBI taxonomy): domain Bacteria; kingdom Pseudomonadati; phylum Bacteroidota; class Bacteroidia; order Bacteroidales; species Bacteroidales bacterium. Next base: position 4,441 of record JAAYUG010000143.1, read on the forward strand.
CCAGATAACACGATTTGCCTTTACATCATTTTCCCAATCTCCCATGTGAGCTATACGTTGAGCTTCAAGGAGCTTTTTTTCCTTCGCTTCGTCATGTGTTTCCTTTTTTTTTATTGTTTTCCCATTTTTCATAAAGCAGATTGCACCGGAAAAAGAACCCCCTTCAAAAACCGGGAACATCCTGGTTGTTGCCACAAGTTTTCTGCCTGACGCATCTTCAAAGGTTATGTATCTGGTAACGGGTTTCTTGCCTTTTCGCGCCTGTTCCATCAGCATTGTAATATCGTTCCACAAAGAGCTATTGATATCAAACCTTATTGTTCCGGTTTCGTCATAGTACAGATCATTCAACCAGGAAACCGATTCTTCGCTGAGCAGGTAAACAGACTTGGTTTTGTCAAAAACGAAAATTGCTTCTTCTGACGGAATGGCAAAATCTTTTAACCATGAAGGTACAAACGAAACATACTGTTCCGGGTTTTTATGCACAATGAGAATAGGTCTTGAATGAGAAAGGGACAGGTTTTTCTTTTTCTTTTCCTTCATTATCAGAACGGTATGGTTTCTAATCGGTTAGTTTAAGGGTACGCTACACATGTAGAATTCAGATAAAGTTGTTTATCTGAATAAATATTACGCAATGAAGAAAAATAGGTTTCAATCCTGCAGAATGTTTTTGTTTTTTTTTCATCAAAATGCTAAATGGTTGGTTTTTTTATTATTTTGCTCGCCAAACAAAGCATCAATGGACCGTCGCCGTTTCATAACAGCTTCAGTTGAAAAGGGTTTTTTTCTGGCAATTGGTTTGTCGGGAATGCATGGAGGTAGTCGTTTCAACCCTTTGGTAGGAGTATGTACCAATGCTACAAATGCTTTTCTGGTTTTGAAGGCCGGTGGTGATTTTGTCGAAGAAGCAGTGGGAAGGTTTTTAAAACCTGGAAGCGACTATGAGGATTTTGAGAAATCGCTGAATTTTCTGAAGGAGAGTCCGCTTCCTGTTCCGTCTTGCAACAGTTTTTTCCCGGCTGAACTCCGGCTGACAGGAGATGAAGTGGATGAAGCAAAGGTTTTTCAGTGGGCAGAAACTGCTTTCTCGAGGGCACAGCAGGCTGGTGTTCGGATCATTGTTCTTGGAAGCGGTGGTGCCAGAAAAATTCCTGACGGATTTGCCTACGATAAGGCTTTTTCACAGTTTACCAACTTGCTGGCACGAATGGGAGAAATCGCCGAAAAATATCAGGTTACCATCGCCCTTGAGCATCTGAACCGGCAGGAGACAAATTTTATCAATACCCTTGAAGAAGCCAATGCCATTGTCAGCAAGGTGAATCACCCGGCTGTAGGGCTGTTGTGTGATGTGTACCATATGCTGAAGGAAAATGAGACCCTCAGGTCGATTCTGAAGGCAGGAAAAAGGATTGTGCACTGTCATGTAGCCGAAAAAACTAACCGGGCAGCTCCGGGAACGCATGGTCAGGATTTTGTTCCATACTTCCGTGCCCTGAAAAAAGCTGGATTTAAAGGGAAAATCTCTATTGAGTGCAATTGGAACGATTTTCCTGTTGAGGTAGAACATTCCCTGAAATACATAAAAGACCAGATCAATCTTGTATGATTGCCTAACTGGATTTGGTAAACATCATTACGAAAGAAAATAATGAAGCGCAGAACCTTTCTTCAGCTCTCATCTTTTTCTGCCCTGGCTACCGGTTTTCCGGGATCCTTTTCCTTGCGCAGCCCGATAGGAATTTCCGGAGAAAACAGGCAGACTAAAACGCTTCCGGCTTCCTGGAGAATACTTGATAACGGGGCATTTGACATTGTGGCCGGCGATATTGCCGTAACAGGTTGCTATCCGGCCATAGGTGAAAATGCTTTTCATCCTGAACAGGTGAGGGTAAAAAGATTTTCCGGAGGAGGGCTGATTGAATACATAATGGGGACAGCTAAAATTACCATAACGCTTGATGCAAGGCAACTCCATTCCTTACGGATTGTCTGAAGAAATCAGCATTTCACTGGGGCCGCATGAATCAAGGTTGTTCTATCTTTCACAAAGGAAGTCTCCTCCACCCCGGAATATGACATTGGGAGGAATAGTTACCGACGGTATCTGATATGGTTATTGCTCAGGCTGGTTTGTGAAGCATTTTGTCAGGTGAAAAATAATTTTTTACTTTGAACTACAATCCTGATAACCATGGAAACTGATAACCGTCAAATTCTTGAAAAAATTGCATTCTGCGTTGAATTTGGAAAAATCAACATGGCTTCGCCTTATCCTCCTGAGATGAAGAACCAGGAAGGGGCAGATGAACTTACACGGAAAGCTCTGGATGCAGGAATTTCGGCACAGGAAATTCTTTCTCAGGGGCTTATTATTGGTATGCAACGTGTTGGAGTTAAATTCAGAGAAAATAAGGTGTTTGTCCCTCAGGTACTTATGTCGGCCAAGGCCATGAGCACCGCCATGCAGCATCTCAAACCATACTTCCAGAGCGGGGAAGTGAAACGTAAAGGCAAGTTCGTTATTGGAACAGTTGCCGGTGATTTGCACGACATAGGCAAAAACCTGGTGGCGATGATGATTGAAGGAAGCGGCTGGGAAGTCATTGATCTTGGAACCGACGTAAAATCAGAGAAATTTGTTGAAACAGCCAGGCAGCATCCCGGCTGTGTGGTCGGTTTGTCGGCTTTGCTTACAACCACCATGGTAAATATGGAGAAAATTGTGCGTGATCTGAAAGCTTCAGTTCCCGGCATAAAAATATTGGTTGGTGGCGCCCCTCTTTCAATGGACTTTTGCAAAAAAATTGGTGCTGACTTTTATTCTCCCGATCCCCAGGGAGCCGTTGAGTACCTCAATCAGATCGCCTGACGTTTTTATAAAGGACAAGGCAGTAGCCCGGGATGTGTTGTTGGAGTGTTTCGAATATGTTTTCCTGCCAACTTTTCATTACTTTCGCCAAAAGGAATTTTTAGTTCGGTAATGTTACAGTCGCTTCATATTCAGAATTATGCACTGATCAGTTCCCTGGATATGGAGTTTAGCAGGGGACTTACAACCATCACCGGAGAAACCGGAGCCGGCAAATCAATTCT
>JAAYUG010000144.1 GCA_012517825.1 Bacteroidales bacterium
CATTGCAATTATTCGCATTCTTATTCTCCTACCACCACTTTCGGGAATCTTACCACCTTATCGTGGAGTGTATATCCTTTCTGTACCACATCTACCACCTTTCCTTTCTTATCCTGATCGTCAACAGGAATTTTGGTGATGGCTTCATGGAAGTCGGTATTGAACGGCTGGTTGAGTGCGTCAATTTCCTTGATGCCCTTCTGTGTAAGAAAGTCTTTCAGTTTGGAATAGATAAGTTCCACACCGGTTTTAACGGCTTCCAGGTCCTGCGATTCGCGGATGGATTTCATTGCCCGTTCCACATCGTCGAGGATGGGCAGAAAGGAAACCAGAACATCTTCTCCGGCAGTTTTTATCAGCTCCATGCGTTCCTTCAGCATGCGCTTGCGGTAATTGTCGAAGTCGGCGGCAAGACGAATGTACTTATCCTGCAGGGCAGAAAGCTGTTCCTCCGGTGAAGGTCCGGTCTTGGCTTCCGGCTTTTCTGTTTCCCCTTCAGGTACCTCCGCTTCCATGACAGGCTGTTCCGGCATGGCTTCCGCCGGTGGCATATCAGCGCTCTGACTTTCTGTCATGTTTCCGGCTTCTGCTTTTGCACCATTTTTTACCTCATCCATCACCTGGCTTTCATCTGCATGCTTTTTTTCTTCTTTATTTCTTTTCATAGTCTGTTTTAATCCTCCTGAATATTTATCTGGTAAATCCCAACTGACAATATATGCTATAATTTATTCCTGTTTCTTTACCTTTCCGCTGAAAGATAAAGAATGGGATTATCCGGTAACGTCAGTCTTCGTCTTTGGACTGCAAAGGAACAAAAATTTTGCCAATCGGTCAGCTAAAGACAAGATGGCAGAGAAGAGAGTGCTGGCCGATTATTTTTTTGGCCTGAAATGTTGAAAGAACAAAGTTTTCATCGCTCCAGCAATTCCTGGGATTCAATTATATTTACTAACTAAAATCAAGCAAATGGACACGCCAGATTTCAGCCAACCGGAGATGGTATTAAGCGGGAAACGTCCCTCCCGACCTGTTTTATTTGCGTTTTTTCTTAATGACAAGCTTTACCATCATCTAACGGGAAAGCAAATGGAAAACTGCTCAACGAATGAAGAAAACATTGTTGTTGTCATTGAAGCGTTCAGGAATACAGGCTACGATTATGTTACCCTGACGTGCCGGAATAGAAACACACTAAAGTTTGAAAGAGGGGAAAAACATAAAGAGGAAAGCATTTCGCTGATAGTATATGAACAATATTCTTCACGCATAAGCCTCCCTGGCGGAATTGATATGGACTTTCTTGTCCGCGCTTATCCGGCCGAAATCAGAGCAAGGGCTGTTAATCTGCTGAAACGGACTGCCGCAAGGGTAGATATGCCATGGGCTCCGGTAACAGCATTCCCGAATACATGCCCTTTGAGAACTATTTTGCGATGAATTCAGCGGTGGAAGAAATGATCTGTAATGTGTCAATAAGAATACTTTTTTTATGATATCAGGAAAATATCTGGGTCTTTTTGCAGGTGCCGGTGTGTGTGCTGTCATGCTGGCTTTACCTGAACCAGCAGGCATGACGGTTGCAGCAAAGAATGCCGCCGCAGTGGTGTTGTTAATGAGTATCTGGTGGATATCAGGGGCTATACCGATTTATGTAACAGCCTTTGTGCCTCTGGCAATGTTTCCTTTATTAAAAATCCTACCTGCAGCTGAAACGGCCCAAAATTACGGACATGGCTATGTTCTTATGCTGCTTGCCGGTTTTATTCTGGCAAAAGCTATTGAATCACAGAACCTTCACCGCAGGATAGCTTTTTTTCTGATGAGTGCTTTTGGAACCAGCCGAAGGATTATTCTTTTAAGTATTATGATAACCGTGGCCTTCATTTCAATGTGGATTTCCAATGTTACCACTGCCATGCTTATGTTACCCATTACCCTTGCTATCATCGTACAGGAAGAGGAAGGTATGGATAAAAGTGGTAATTTCCCGAAGGCCTTGTTGTTTGGAGTTGCTTATTCTGCAACAATAGGCGGGGTAGGAACCCTGATTGGATCGCCTACGAATCTCATTTTTGCGGGTATCATGGAGAAGCTTTTTCCCGGTGCGCCTCCTGTTACCTTCTATAGCTGGCTTAAAATGGGTTTTCCCGTAATGATAATCTTTCTCCCGCTGGTCTGGATTTACCTTGTTAAGTATTTCCATGTCAGCGGTCGGCTTGTTCAGGATGCTGCTCTCAGAAAGCAGGAACTGAAAAATCTGGGAAAGATGACAGCCGGCGAGAAAGGAGTTTTGTATGTTTTCCTTCTTGCTGTTTTCGGCTGGGTATTTAAGGATGGATTTGTATTTGGAAATTTGGTCATTCCGGGATGGGGATCAATAACCGGACTGGACAAATATGTTCACGACAGTACGGTAGCAATGGTATGTGCCATTCTTCTTTTTATTGTACCGGCTGGCAAAGGAAAACGTCTGATTGACTGGAAACAGGCATCACAAATACCCTGGGGCGTGGCAATGATTGTGGGCGGAGGGTATGCTATGGCGGAGGGATTTAAATCGACCGGACTGGCTGAATGGATTGGAAATCAGTTATATTTTATCAATACTCTTCCTTCTTTGATGGTACTGGTTGTGGTACTGTTGTTTATTCTGGTATTTACCGAGTTTAATCCCAATACTGCTACGGCAAATATTTTTCTACCTGTGCTGGCCAGTATGGGAATTGCAGCGCAAACAAACCCTTTGTTACTGATGATTCCTGCCACGATTGCCTCATCCTTTGCATTTATGATGCCTGTGGGAACAGGGCCCAATACTGTAATATTCGGGAGTGAAAGAATCTCTGTGGCCGATATGGTAAAATGCGGCCTGGGGTTGAAAATAATCAGCCTTATTCTTCTTGTACTGATTTTGTATTTTATTGTTATGCCATCGCTTCATCTGCAAACCTCTTTGCCTTCCTGGGCCCTAAAATAACTATCTTTTTTAGGGTTGTTACCACTTGTTTTCAGGGGGGCATGCCTAAAGTTGAAACCCACCTGAGCCCCTGAACCTTGATTATACCTGTTACAAAAAAGAGCGTGTTGAAAAAGCACGCTCTCTTTTGTATTGAACCTTGCCGCAAACGGAAGCAGCCGGTAATCAGAAAACCTTCTCAATAGTAAGTAAAGGTATATACTTCCTGCCAGTCAGCGCCTTTACGAATCATTTTGGTGATTCGGTTTTTGGCATCAAACTCATAGGTAATATCGGTTCTTCCCTTTACAATGGGATTTTGTCTCGGATCCCAATATTCAAGATATTGTACCAGTTTTGCGCTTGGTTTGCCAAAAAGATTGCCCATAGGCAGGAATGTATTATCTATAAGCGATGCCTGATAAATCCCGAAAACATTATCCCCCGGAGTGTAAAAGAATTCTTTAATTTTCTTTACAGTAACTCCGTCATCATCATACGTTGTATGCCTGATAATATTCCCGTTGGTGATATCAGCTTTGTATTTAAGATGATCCGCATCGCCCCAGTGTTCAATCACTGTCGTCAGGAAGCCATTGGCATCATAAGTGTACTGGGCATATTCTCCGCCTCCCCAATCTTCCTTGCTCACCATACCCTGGGCATTCAGCTCATAGCTTCTGTAGTTTGAACCGCTGGTAATGTTCTTGATAGTTAGCTTGCCCGGCACGGAATAATCATACTTGAGGATTTTGTCCACCTCGTCATTCCAGTAATCATAAATGGTGTCAATCCGTTTATTGGCATCATAAACAAAACGATACGTCTCAACCCCATCGGTATATTCAACACCAATGGTTTTGATGAGGGCCGCCTCGAGTTTGTTCTCATCTTCATCGTCCTTGTCTTTTTTACAGGACGTAAAGGTTATTGCAAGCATGCCTGCAATAACGAAGAAATACATCATCTTTTTCATAGCATAAAATTTAAAGGTTTAACGATAAAGGGATCAGGTATTAATTGGTTAAATTCTTTTTTATAAAGCAAATAAGTCATCGGGTTCATTTTTTCTATCTGTGAATTTTGGTGGTAACATACTTAATATAGTTGGGCAGCCCTTCAAAAAACCATTCGAAACCTCCGTTGCCTTCCCTTACACGATATTCATGATAGATTTCCTTTTCCCGGAACTGGATGTGCAGATTCCCGAAGAAGCGATAATTGCTTCCGTTAGAAGGAGCATCAAAATAATACCAGGCGAAGGAAAGGTCTTGTTTCCCTGCAAGGACTTGTTCGCTGCCATTTTCACTGGAGGTAAAACGGGCATCGCTCAGTACGAAAGCTGTAAACGATTCAGGTAGCTGCATATTTTGCAACAATACCCGGGAACCATTGCTGTATGCCAGCAGTGCTCTGAAACGCTTCCCGGGTCGGATCCTGAAATTCTTCTCCATTTCCGTAACGGTCACTGATAGCAAATCATCCTGTTTTTCATCTGCAAAAATGAGAATACAGGGCGGAGTGTCGGGAATAATAGTCTGTTCATGAATGAGGGCGCTGATTTTTTTCATTTGAACGGTGTCAAAAGGCCCGACAAAATAAAGTACAGGGTAAAGTCGTGTGGTTTCATTGTATTCCGGCGGGAGTGCAACAAAACATCCGTGCATTCTGATGAGCTGTTCTTTGTTTATTGCTGTTTCATTCAGCAATGTATGAGGAGAAAGTTTATGGTCTCCCCGGTAAGGTTTGTTCTCGAACGCATCGCTTATAAACCTCAGAGCATTTGGGAGAGCTTCTCTCCAGTATGAGAATTCATGGCCACCGTTACGTACCCTGAATTCATGACGGATCGCATTGTCCATCATCAGCATGTGCAGTTCTTCGTTGCTTTTGGCCAGGGTTTGCTCATCGTCGCCATTATCAATGTAGATTTTCAGGCCATGGATTTTCCTGTTATTTTTGATAAGGTAAAAAGGACTGTTTTGTTTATAGTACTCAGTTATTCTTTCCTTTCCTGATTTTCCTTCACCACCAAATAACCTTCCCCACTGGCGGTCCCACTCTTCCTGAGGCGATTCTGTCATATACTGGCTATCGGTACGTACTGAAATGCTGAGAGGAACACTTACTGAAAAAACATCCGGGTGTTTCAGCGGGAGCACCAGAGCTCCGAACCCACCCATGGAATAGCCTGTGATGGCACGGTGCCTGCCATCAGGAATAGTTCTGTAGGCAGAATCTATATAGGGAATGAATTCTTTGATAAACATATCTTCGTACCTGAACTTCCCCAGATAGTCATTGACATAATAGCTACGAAAACCCTGTGGCATTATATAAATTGCCGGGATTATTTGTCCTGTTCTTCTTTCCTCGTCAATAAACTGCGAGAGGCGGCCATACTCAAGCCATGATGATTCGTTGTCCCCCAGACCATGCAACAGGTAAACAACAGGAAAGGATTTGTTGCTGGAAAAGTATTCATCGGGCAGAATGACGGAATATTTCACTTCCTGTCCCAGAATCCTGCTGTATATGGAAAGACCTTCCATTATACGGACAGGATTTCCTGCAACTGCAATTACCGGCAGCAGGGCTATAATGACAGAAAAGAATTTACTCCTCGTTCTCATTAAAAGGTCAGTTTGAAAGTTTCAGATACATGTTATGCAGTGAGTAATAAAGTCCGGTCTGCATTGCATTGAATGGCGTTGTACTTTGGCGCACCCTGTATTCAAACGGCATGTTGTTGTATTTTAGCTGTTTGTACATTCTGTTGTATCCGGTAAAAGAAGCATTATCGTCAGTCTGGTCAAGATAATAAAACACACCCGCTGCTGGTTCCTTAAGAGAATCGGGAATATTAGCATTGTAAAGAAAGCAACCGACAAAATCACCAGAGGCTGAACGGATGACGGACAACATGTCTGCTCCTGTATTTCCGAATGCCAGAGCAATTCTTTTCCCGGGAGATGCAATGGTATGAAACAGGGAATCCGTTCTGGCAATAATAAGCTGGATATTCCCGATCAAATCATCCGTTGACAGGTGGGATATGTTTACAATAAGCGCAGGAGGTATTTTCCCTTTGATCATGGCATCATTCAGCAGGGCAAAACGATCGAGAGACTGCCCTGAAATCTCATTCCGATCATCCTCTGAGAAGATATAAATGGACGGGTATTTTTCGGTTTCTTTGTATGATGGGGGTTTTACAATATGAACGGTCGCCGTGTTGCCGGACGTGGTTATAGAATCAAATTGTGCAGGGGCAGGATACGTGAGGCTGTATGGGATTTCCTGATCAGTTGAAGTGTTTTGCTGATGAAACCCATCGGCAATAAACCCGAATGCTTCAGGTAATGAAGCATGCCAGTAATCCCATGAGTGGGCGCCGTTTCTGACCCTGTAACTGTGGGGAAGATTCTGCTGTCGCATAAGTACATGCAAATCGTCGTTTGTGATGTTCAGCTGTTCTTCGTCATCACCGCAGTCAATCAGAAAACGCAGATGGCTATATGGAGACAAATCCTCAGCGCGGAAAAGATAGAAAGGACTGTGTTCCTTAAAATATTCTGTAATGCGGCCGGTGCCAGAAGATCCTGTTCCGCCGAATATGGCTCCAAACTGGTAATCGAATACATTTTGCGGTTCGGCTAAATACTGTTCATCGGTCCTGAACGACATGCTCAGGCAGACACCTGTCGAAAAAATCTCAGGATGTTTCAGGGGCAGTATCATTGCTCCGTAACCGCCCATGGAATATCCCATTACAGCCCGGTGGATACTTCCTTTCCTGGTTCTGAAGAGTGAATCAACTGCAGGCACAAGTTCATTGACAAACATATCCATATAGGGAAACTTCCCATTGTACCGGTTTACATAGTACGAATTATAGCCATCGGGCATAACGTAAATTACAGGCCCGGTAACCGTTGCATATGCTCCGGCATAATATTCAATATTTCCACCCAGTTTCCAGGCGGTAAAATTGTCTCCAAAACCGTGGAGGAGATAAACAACAGGGAAGGAATCACGCCCTGTATTATATTCTTCCGGTAAAAGAACTGCATATGTAACCGAACGGTTAAGCAACCGGCTGTTAATTTCAGAAACCTGATAAAGATCAACAGATTGTACAGGCTTTTCTTCTTCCTTTTTGCACATAAATGCAAACAGAAGAAACACGCCTGAAAAGGTCAGTGTTTTGAGCGAGTGTTCTGTATGCAACCAGGGTGTGTTCATGTTTCTGTACTCTATGTGCCACTGCTTAACGTAGGCTCTTTAGATGAATAGATCACCACATCTTTGAAATTAATCCGGAAATCCGGATCGGGATTTTTCCATTCAATTTTCAGGGTATGGGTTCCTTCCGGAAGCAGATATTTATGCCATATATCGTATTTCCTGACAATATAGTCATAGGGCATTTTGACCTGTTCTGTCAAAGTGTTGTCAAGATAAACATTCAACAAAGCAACATAATCCGGATTCGGATTCCGGGCACAGGGGTTATTCTTTACCGCTCCCATACATACGATACCGTTGCCTTCAAAACTCAGTTCAAAGCTTCCTGATTCAATTTCCTTATTAAAGGGCCTTCTTTCTTTCGGAAACATTCCTTCAAACGATTGTTCAAAATTTACACTTACAGGATTCTGAACAGTAAGAACAACTTCATCCTTGTCAATAACCCCACCTTCCTTGCGAATATGATTGAGAGAATGTTTCAGGCTGAGTTCACAGGCTTTTTTCAGGCTGGTATGGGTATAAGGGAAATACATTTCTTCAGTTTTTTCAACTGATGGTTTCCAGCAGGAAGGTATTCCTGAATAACCCAGAATGACTCCAAGGATTCCTCCTGCTGTTGAGGGATTGCAGTCAGAATCCTGTCCTGCACGGGTTGCAATATCGATTGTTTTGAAAAAATCCTTTTCTCCATATAGCAGTGCCATTGTTACATAGGCAGCATTCAAGGAAGCATCAATATTAAAAGCATTGAATACTCCTTCAGGGCAGCCTTTTTCGGAGGTGTGCTTCTTTTCAATTTCAAACCAGCATTGCTTCCAGTCGTTAGGATATTCCTTGTGCCACGCGATCACGTCACTTATGGTTTTGTAAAACCGGGTTTTTTCCGGTATAGTTTTAAGCGCCTCGCTGACTATAAAAGGAATATCATCGTTAATATAGGCAAATGAATAGAGAGCGGCTATAAAAACACCCCCATACCACCCGTCGCCGTAGTTCATAATATGCCCGATTTTGTCGCAAAGATCAGTTGCTGCATTGACCATTCCCGGGTACATCATTCCGATAAAATCGGCTTCGATCTGAAAATCAATATCATCGGCATGGGGATTGTTCAGCCAGTGACCTGAAGCAGGGGGCAGAATGCCGTTCAGAATGTTATACCGGGCGGCCTGATTTGCATGCCAGAGTTTATATTTGCTGGTAGCAAAGGCAATAGCAAAGGAATCTGCTGGTGCTTCTGGTCCCAGACGATCATATACTTCCAGGAATGTCAGATCCATGTAAACATCATCGTACAAACCGGGGTCAGCTTCAAATGTTTCCCTGATGTAATCATCGTACCATGGTATGGGTTGGTAATCCTGGATCATGGAGCCTCGAAACTTAAACTCAGTAGGGCCTCCGTAGGTACAGCCTATCGTCTGACCGGCCCATCCTCCCCGGATTTTATCGTTCAGAGTTGAAAGAGAAATTTTAGCCACTGCCACCTTACCGGTCCTGGTTTGCGGTTTTTCTTTACAGCCGGTAAATAGTAAACCAATTATCAGCGATAGTAGTACGTATTTTTTCATCATAATAAAATTAATTTTCAATGGTATGATGGAACCCACATGTTCGGCATTTTATTACCGCTGTGTTTGTGTTTGTAAAACATGTGGGTTTCATATTGTTCTTTTGTTTACTCCAAAGGCAAGTTGTTCATAGGCGGGTTTTGGCTATAAATGATCAAATCATTAATATGAATCAGATAATCAGGATTCGGGTTAATCCATTTAATCATTACGTGGTGCATTCGTTCTTCAAGAAGGTATTTCCAGGCAGGCTCCAGACGCCGGGAGGTGTTCATCATGGGCATCCGAACATGTTGGTCAAGCTCGCCGTCCATCCATATTTCCAGCTCAGCCACATAGGGGTCGTTTGGTTCAGCCAGAGCAAATACTTCGGTACCGAACTTATTGGCTATTCTTGTAAAGTATTCTTTTGAAATTCCTTTGCATTTTATCAGATTCCCGTACAAAATGTATCCATTCCCTTCAAAGGAGAAGGAAAAGGTATCGGTTATGGAACGGTCGATGCGTTCTCTGGCCTTGGGATATGTATGGATAAAGTTCTGTTCAAATGCAACTGGTTCCACCTTTTCAACCGGAATACATACTGTATTTGAGTCGGTTTTTCCTCCAGAAAGAGTGATGAGCTGAATGGCATGTTTTAAGCTGAGTTCATAAGCTTTGGCCAGAGAAACATGGGTGTCTTTAAAATCAAGTACTTCAATTTCGCGAAGTGGATCAAGCCAGAAAGCGGGGATGTTAGAATATCCCAGCATTACTCCCAGGATGCCACCGGCAGTAGAAGGATTGCAGTCAGAATCCTGACCGCAGCGGGTAGCAATATCAATAGTGCGTGAAAAGGAACCCTGGCCGTAAAGAAGAGCAAGTGCCACATAAGCGGAATTGATTTTTGCGTCAATGTTGAAGGAAAGAAAAACTCCCTTTGGGCAACCAACGTCTTTGTTCCATTTTTTATGGAGTTCAAACCACGTCCATTGCCAGTCATCAGGGTGCTGCTTATGCCATTTTATTACATCAGATATACAGGAATGGAACTGGGTGCCTTCTGGGATACTTTTCAGAGCCTCGTTCACAATGAAATTTACATCATTTGAAACGAATGCAAGTGCATAGAGATTGGCAACAAAAACACCTCCGTAGAAGCCATCTCCGCTGTTCATAATATGACCCACCCTGTTGGCTATTTCATTAGCTTTGTTTGGCATACCAGGCGTCATCAACCCTATGAAATCGGCTTCAATCTGAAAATCAATATCATCGGCATGAGGATTGTTGAGCCAGTTTCCTGATAACGGCGTACGCATGCCGTTACGGAGGTTGTAACGGGCCATCTGATTGGCATGAGCCAGATGAAACTCTGTTGAGGCAAAGTGCGAAGCTATGGTATCAGCAGAAACATCCAGACCATATTTTTCAAATATTTCAGCAAAGGTTAAGTCATTGTAAATATCATCAAAGAGACCGGGTTTTTTGTCCCACCAGTATTTGACAAAGCCCTTTCCCCATTTGATTGGCTGATAATCCTGGATGGTAGTGCCCTGAAATTTAAATTCAGTCTGGGCTCCATAAACAACACCAATTGTCTGGCCGGCCCATCCGCCTTTGATTTTATCCTGCAGGGTTTCTGTGGGGATCTTGATGCATGCCGGTTCACCTGTGTTCCTGTTCTTCTGGCATGCACTGTTTCCCAACACAGAAACCACTGCAGAAAGAAGGAAAATTTTAGTGAATTTGCAGAGCATATATTCAGGGTTTTTGGGAGGATTCATAAACACTAAGTTCCGTAATGGAAGTAAAAGAAGAAACTGTGTTGGTGTATTTATGCCAGTGATTCTGGATTGCCGCATCGCCTATGATACGAACAGCCCTGGTCCGGACAGGGCGGAATGCAAGCAAATATTCAACATTCGGAGCCTGATGGAAGACATCCGTATTTTCTGGCAGAGGGGGAATAATCTGAAGTTCTTCTACCGGGACCCATTTGCCTTCAGCATTTTGATACTGGACATTCAGCGAAGTAAACCATCCTCCGAATTCCTCAAGGCATCCTGCATGCAAGGAGATAAGATCAATGGTATGTTCATCTTTCCATCCGTAACCGTAATAATCAACTTTGGGAATTTTTGTTTTCGCTGCCAGGCTGATAAACGTTGAGCCCTTGCCGTACAGAACACCATCGCGTATTGCGTCTATGTGGGCAGTATAGGCTTGTTTGCCGCAGGTACACCAGGTTGAGTCAAGCACAGCTTGGTTAATGACCCGTACATTGGCAAAGACTGTATCGGCAATGGGGGCTATGTTCTTATTTCGCACCCATAATTCAAATTCTTTTACAGCTTTTTCTTTTCCGTTGTCAAGTTGTAAGGTAATAAAAAATCTTCCCGGCCGGGAAGGGGTTCCCATCAGTTTACCATTCAGGAAGGTTAGCCCTTCCGGCAGGTTTCCTTTGAGAAGAATCCAACGATAATGCTGATTTGTTAAAGTATAGAAATTATAGTCAACAGGTTTTCCCACTTCTATCAGCGGACTTGGGCCTATGCAGAATTCAACCGGAGGATTGAACTCGGCCTCGCGGTTTATTACTATCATTTTGTTTCCGTTGGCAACGGTGATCTTTCCTCCCTTTTTCTGAACCAGCAAAAGAGTCTGATCCACAATGCGGTCGATGATATTGCTGATTTTTGCATCCGGCAGATCATACCGTGTAATGTTGACATACCGGTCGTTGAAAGGTTCTTTCCATTCTTTCAGGGGGCGGTAAAGGTCAGGAGGCAGTTTTTTGAATCCGTGGATTACACCGAGGAGTCCGCCAAGGGTTGCGGCCTGGTTGTCAGCATCAAATCCCATAGCACATGCCAGGTCAAGTGTCTTCTGGAAATCGCCTTTCCCATAAAGAAGGGCCAGGATTCCGCATGCTCCGTTCAGGTTGGCGTTCCAGATAGATTTTGTCTCAGCAGGTTCATTAACATAATATTCTTCAGCCATTTGCTGACGTGCCTTTTTCCAGTCATCCGGATACTTTTCAAAAAGGTTCAGTATGGTTTTAACTGTATTGGCATATCGGCCTTCCGGAGGCAACTCCCTCAATCCGATAGTGATGAGAGTATGGATGTCCTTTTCGAAGAAAGCAGCAGCGTACATTGCCCCATAGAGCACCGTTGGTTCTGTGGCCCAGTCATCACTGGTAATTCTTGCAGCCCAGTCAGATTTCTGTGCGGCATATTTTATCATTCCCGGTGCGGTATATCCCCAGATTTCATTGATAAGTTGCGGGTCAATCTGATACCAGTGGGGATTATATTCTTTGCTTCCGGTAAAAGGAGGAGTATAACCATAGTGCATAAGTCCCAAAGCTGCCCTGTTGGCAAGCCAAACCCTGTCACGTACATGGTACATCCATGCATTTTTTAAATCTTCATAGCTGGGTTCAGGGCCGGTCTTTTCCATTGTACAGAGATACATATACTCAATATCGGTATCATCATCCGAAAAAGCCCCATTGTAAGTGATGAGCTTGTTCAGGCTTTTTGTGTATCCGTAAGGCCAGTTTTCAGGACCAGGTTCAGCAATATATTTGTTTTCGTGAGGCAATCCGTACATATTTCCTATTAATTGCCCTATCCATGCCCCGGCGATCTTATCGCGAAGTTCATTAAGCGAAATGCTCTGTTTCTGCATCCTTCCCTGCGAAAAGGCTGTCGAAAAGCTGCAAAACCAGCATAAAAGCAATATGTATGTGCTTCGTTTCATAGAGGATTCTGAACAAGGTTAGGATTGGTATTTATAGCGGTTTGTGGAATCGGGAATAGTTTGGCATTTGGGCCTGAAGCAGGTTTATTCCACCAGGGGTCTCCCCATTTTCCGAAACGTATCAGATCCTGTCTGCGCCTTCCTTCCCATGCGAATTCACGGGCGAATTCGTCCAGCAATTCAGCATCATTCAGGTCGCTGGCAGTAAAAGGTGCCAGACCGGCCCGCGTACGAATTTTTTGTAACTGAGGATCAGACAGCATTTCGCCGGCACGCCCGAGCCGATAAAGAGCTTCAAGTTTGGTGTATAACACGTCTGCATAACGGAATATGGCAAAATCATTCTCCATATCATTAACATAATACTCCAGCTTGGGCTGGTATTCATATTTGCAGATTCTTGCCCCTTCCCATCGTTTTCGTGACATGTAATTGTCAATAGTCGGTGTATAAATAAACCAAACAGTATCCTGGGCAGGTCCTTCAATAAAGAAAATTTTGTTTCCGTTTTTGTCGTACTGCTGGCCTGACAGGAAGGATTTCCGCCTCAGATCGTTTTCTCCGAACTTGGCAACGAAAGGGGGTTCGATAACAAATTCATCCCACATCTGGCCAACGAAATCGAAAGTGGCCCTGCTTGCATCATTCAGTGTAAGAGTATACCAGTAGAAGCGATCTTTGGTATATACCGAATGGAAAGGAATCACAAAAATGTTTTCAACAGAAGATTCATTATGTACCTTAAAGTTTGCGAAGAAGTCATCTTCGATCGAATAAGCTCCCGATTCAATAACCTTGTTGCAGGCCTGAACCGCCTCTTCCCACATTGCCTGGCCTATCCATTCGCTTGCATTCAGATACAATTTGGCCAGCAGGGTATATGCCATACCCTGAGTTACTCTTCCATAGTATTCTGCAGTTGGTTGTGCCTGAAGTTTGTCTATGTTTGATGTAATCTCATTCACCAGGAAATTGAAAACATAGTTTCTGTCTTTTTGCAGAGGCAGTTTCTTATCAGTAAAGTCGACAGTGAACGGAATGTTACCCCAGTTATCCATTGCCCAGTAGTAAAATAATGCCCGTAAAATTTTTATTTCGGCTATTACACGTTCTTTTCCTTCAAAATTGATCGGGGTGGTTTCTGTTTCATATAGAACTTCATTGCAGGCACTTATCCCCTCAAATACCGATTGCCATGCAAGGGTGAGGATTTTGTTGTTTGCATTAAAACGGTGGGTATGCAATTGATCCCAGCGACCATTGTCCCATACGAACCCATCGTCGCGGGCAGGAGCAACCATCTCGTCTGAGGAAATTTCAATCAACGTCCACAGGCTGAACTCCTCGGTAAACCTTTGTAATTTTGTATAGGCCCGGCCAGCATTCATAAGGACATCTTCCTCGGTCCGGAAAAACTTTTCAATAGGTATATCGGAATAAATTTCTTCCTGAAGGTCGGTACATGCCGTTGATATTGCCAACAGGCATGCAGTAAGTATTAAAGGAAGAGTAGTTTTCATAGTGTTCTGTTTTTTGTTAGAATGTCAGATTGATACCGAAAGTGATGGTTGTCGTGCGCGGATAGTAGGTTAATCTTTCTATTCCTGGTTCAAGACCCAGCAGGTTCACCTCAGGATCGACACCCTGGTAACCTGTTATGCAAAACACATCCTGTGCGGTGAGCATGAAACGGGCAGCAGAAATGTACTTGATTTTGAACGGCAGATTATAGCCAATGGAAACATTGTCAAGTTTGAGGAAAGTAGCATCTTCCACATATTTGGATGAATAGGTGGCATTTCCAATAAACGAGGGGTTTTCAAGTTGTGAAAGCACAATATTGCGTGTGCCAATATTCTGCCAGTTTTCGTAATAAAGCCGGTAGAGATTTAGCACATTGCCACCGATATTTGACCGGAACGAGAAGCTGAGATCCCAGTTTTTGTAATTCATCGAGTTACTCCATCCGAGTGAGCAAGTAGGGTAGGCGTTTCCTATGGCCTCATAGTTCTCGGGATCGACAAGACCTATTGGATTAGCATTCTTGAACTTATCGTATCCGCTTTCATCAACACCAAGCCAAACGGGCCCCCAGAATGTACCGAGGCTCATTCCTTCCTTGATTCGTTGCGAATTTTGCGGTATGGCACCCCCTATCCAGCCTACATCAATGTATTTGTTGGTAAACTCGGCATTGGAAAACTTTGTGAGTTTGTTGCTGTTGGTGCTAAAAGTAAAAATGGTGTTCCATTTGAAATCATTCGTTTTGACTGGCGTTCCGTTGAGGGTAATCTCAACCCCAATATTTCGTATGGAACCCAGGTTGGAGAACAACTGGTTATAAAGATAGGGTGGAACGGATACACTATAGCGGTAGAGAAGATCGGTGCTGGTTCGGTAATAAAAATCTACTGAACCTCCGAAACGGCTTTTGAACAGAGCGAAGTCAGCACCTGCATTAAATTCCTGTTTTTTCTCCCAGCGGAGATCTTTGTTGGGATTGGAAACCGGTTGATAAGAATTGATCCAGTTTCCGTTATAGAAAAATTTACCAGCCTTTCCCATCAGTACAAGCGACTGGTAGTTTTCAAAATCCTGATTTCCTGTAATTCCATAGCCTACGCGGAGTTTCAGGTCATCCAGCCAGGATACATTCTGAAGGAAAGGTTCGTTGTGTATTCTCCATCCGAGGCTGATTGCCGGAAAGGAACCCCACTTATGATTTTCTCCAAATTTTGAAGAGCCTTCTCTCCGAAGGGAAACTGAAGCAAGATATTTACCCCTGTAGTTGTACATTATTCTTCCAAAAAAGGATATCAGCTTGCTTGATTCTTTGTAGGATCCCATTTCCCCTTTTCCTTCCGGGAGGGCTGAGCCGGCTCCTATATTGTATACTTCGTAGAGATCGGTATCGAACCCCGAATTAATCATATAATCATTGTCGTTCTCAAACTTCTGATAGGAGTAACCTGCAATCGTCTGAAAATTGTGATTGCCGGTGGAGAAATTGTAATTCAGGGTGCTTTCGTACTGGATGCTGTTGGAACTGCCATCACTGATTTCAGCTTCTCCGTTTCTTCCGATCCGGCTTGGATAATAACGCGTTCTGTAGGTAGTTTCTTCCCAGTTGGAGCCTTCGTGAGCAAGAAAATTGGACCAGGTAAGACCCTGGATCAGTTTAAGGCTGGCCCGTATGTTCTGTCCGTTGTCATTTGATTTTCCGATGCGCTTCATTTCTTTCAGCATGGCAACGGGATTATAATATTCGATACCGGGGAGAGATGAATAGCCTCCATACATGGTGTTGGCGGGGTCATAAACCGGTTGCGTAGGGTTCTGTATAAAGGCCTGATAGAAAATATTGTAATTAGCTGGTCTGTAT
This sequence comes from Bacteroidales bacterium, assembly GCA_012517825.1. Taxonomy (NCBI): domain Bacteria; kingdom Pseudomonadati; phylum Bacteroidota; class Bacteroidia; order Bacteroidales; species Bacteroidales bacterium. The sequence continues at coordinate 15,911 of JAAYUG010000144.1, forward strand.
TGTCTTAGTCCCATAATGATGTTGTAATCAATATCGAGCCGGCCGTCAAGCAATGATTGATTGATGTTGGTTTTGAACAGATACTTATTTGCGTCGTTTTTCTTCAAAAGCCCCTGGTTGTTGATAATATTGAATGAGGTTCTGTGCGAAAAGGCTTCCGTTCCACCCGAAATAGCCAGTGTTTGCCTGTGGCTGAAAGGAACGGGGCGTGTGATTTCTTTATACCAGTTGGTTTTAGCACCATAAATGCTTCCAATTTTATCAGGTGCATAGGTTTCAATGGCATATTTGAACTGATCAGCCGTGAGGTTTTTGACCATTCTTGCCGCAACCTGACCTGAAAACTGGCCCGTATATTCCATGCTGGTTTTACCGGTTTTGGCCTTTTTGGTTGTAATGAGAATAACTCCGTTGGTTCCCCGTGTTCCATAGATTGCAGCTGCTGAACCATCTTTCAGAATATCAATGGACTGAACATCTTCAAAATCGAGATTTTTCAAATCAGCTCCGGCGACACCGTCGATGATGATAAGAGGTCCTTGCCCGGAAGTCAGCGTATTGGTTCCTCTTAAAAGAATCTGGTAACCTGCCTGAGGGTCGGCACCGTTGGGTTTGATGACTGATAATCCGGCCACTTTCCCCTGAAGCAGTCCCATTGCATCATTGAACGTCCCTTTATTAAAAGCTTCCGGTTTCACTGAGGCTATGGAACCGGTAACCTCCTTTTTTGAAGCGGACCCATAGCCAATTACAACGATTTCCTCCAGACTTCTGGAAGTTTCCTTAAGTCGTATCGTATATGTTCCTTCTTTTGTAAAGGACTGTTCGAGGGTCTCATACCCTACATAGGAAAACACAAGAACATCTCCTGCATTGATCTGGAGTGAGAAATTTCCATCGGTATCGGTAATTGTTCCGGATTGAGTTCCCTTTACAATGATATTTACACCTACAAGTGGCGTTCCTGTAGTCTCTTCCAGTACCTGCCCTGAAATATTGATTTTTTTCAGATTCTGACCCATAGTTTGACCGGAAGAAAAAATCAGCCCTGATAGCAGAATTATGCTGACCAGAAGCCTGCAATTACCATATTTTACATTGTGTGCCATGGTTGGAGTTTTTGGCGATTGAATTATTCAATTTCAGATAAAACCGGTATTGACGACTGTGCTCCCATTCTGGTTACCGAAACGGAAGCGGCTTTATTGGCCAAACGGATGGCCTCTTGGATGGGTTTTCCGCTGGCAATTGCAACAGCAAGGTATCCGTTGAAGGTGTCTCCGGCAGCGGTAGTATCAACAGCTTTCACAGGGAAACCGGGTATGAGATCAGTTCTGCCTGGGGTGGCATACAGGGCTCCTTTTTCGCCCAGAGTGATAATGATTTGCCGGCATCCCATTTCAATCAGCCTGGCGGCGAGCCGGTACGGGTCCGTTTCATCCTCTTGTCCGTGACCAGTTATCATGGCGGCTTCGTGCTCATTCGGAGTAAGATACTCAATCTTTGACAGCAGGTCGGAGGCAATCGGAAACGCCGGAGCAGGGTTCAGAATAACAGGAATCTTATGAACTGAGGCAATTTCAATGGCTGTGC
>JAAYUG010000145.1 GCA_012517825.1 Bacteroidales bacterium
ATCGGAATTGAGCAACATATAAGTAAAGACCGATGATTCGATTTGGGCAGAATCAGAAAACTCTGCCACCGATACTGAATAAGACCCACCCGCTATGGCATTACCTGCTGAGGCGACCGATATTTCTGTCTCCACTTTTTTACGGAAGTCATACTCTTTGTTAAGGCCGCTGATAACAAGTGATGGCCAGTCATCTTTCCGGAGAAACAACAGTCGTTCGGCCCGTGGGATTCCCCTTCCGTCAAACAGAATGATCTGACATACCCCTGCCGGATAGGCCGAAACATCAAGAATTTTTTCCGTGCGGTTTTCCGGCATGTCAATCACTTCAGAGTACATTTCCTTTCCCCGCACCTGTGCCATCAGAATAATATCATTGGCCAGAGGATCCTGGGTAATCGGTTTGTTGGTTTCGACCCGGATGCGCACCTTTTCCCGCGAAAGCTGTTCGGCGTGCAATACATAACCGGTACGCAAAGGTTCGGGCAACCGGAATTTTCGTTTTTCGTTTTTCCGGTAGGTAACTTCCGCATAGTAGGTTCGCCCCTTTTCCGGAGTAAAAACAAACGATCCCATTCCGGCATGAACCGTCTGAAAAGCAAGAATCTCATCGTTCCTGTCATCGCGCAGTATGCCGGCACCCTCCAGACCCCTGTCGAACTGATCGGAGAGTTTGAAGGCAACCACTGATTTCAGACCCTCGACCAGATTACCTCCTTCAGGAAAGAAACGCAGGCTTACCTCCCGTGCATTTTTCTGCAGCTTTCTGTTGTATTTACGGTTGAAACGGATATCCTCCGAACTGATAAAGTTTTTGTTGTTGGGGTTTTCAATATAAAGATTCTGACTGAAAAAGAACTCCTGCTCAAAATTGTTCATCCAGGATGTGTAGGCCCTGATAAGGTAATTGCCCTCAGGAGTGGTATCCCGGATGGAGAAATCGCCCCAACCGGTTCCGTTTCGCAATTTGATGAGCTTCACCTGCACCACGATATTCCGTGGGCTTACTATTTCAACATACAGATTGGAAATGCCGGGAAGCGGTTTGTGGCTTACCGCATCAACCGCATAGGCCTTAAACCAGATGTCTTCACCAACTTTATACCGTGATTTATCGGTGTGCAGATAAACTTTCTGCGGACGATAATCCTGCTCAAACCGGTTCAACGCTTCCCTGATTTTCGTCAGCCGGAAATCTTCATCAGCCGGCAGTAAAAAGGAAGTTAACACCGGAACGAGAAAAGGAATGATTTTAAGGAAGACAGAAAATGGTTTCATGGCACAAACTCCTCATAAAGGTATGACAATTTAACGGGAAAATACCCTTACTTGTTCAGGGAATAACTTATCAATGGGATGATAATTAGACCCACAATCAGAAACCTAAACAAAAAAACATCTCACTCATTAGCAGAGCCCTTATATCAATAAAAAAGAGGCTGTCAATGAACAGCCTCTCTTATTGGAATTATTAATATGCGGGCAAGTCGGTAATAGCGGAATTCCTGAATCTATTATTCCACTATAATTTTCCCGTTACCCAAAGGTTCAGTGAGCAATGTGGGTCAGTTCCTCCCAGTACTCTAATGCCCGCCGTGTATGGGGTATAACAATGGTTCCCCCAACCACATTGGCAACAGCAAAAATATCGAACAGTTCTGCTGTACTTACTCCCAGTTCATGGCAGCGCTCAAGATGGTATTTTACGCAATCGTCGCATCGCAAAACCATGGAAGCCACCAGACCGAGCATTTCTTTTGTTTTTGCCGGCAAAGCCCCATCCTGGTATGTAAGGGCATCCAGGCTGTAAAGCCTTTTCATGGATTTGTTGTCGTGGGCGAGAATCCGCTCATTCATGCGTTTGCGGTATTCCCTGAAGTCATTCACGAGGTCTTTCATCTGCAACAATTTGAATTATAATAATTTACGTAGCAATAA
>JAAYUG010000146.1 GCA_012517825.1 Bacteroidales bacterium
CCAACATTGCATTAGAAAAATTTCTGATACATTGTTTGGGATTATTGCATAAAGAAATAATTCAATGCAATGGAGTCAGCCTTTTCCTTTCACTGTCGCTGAATGGAGATTTTTTCTATATTTCAATTATAAGTATTCTGGTGGATTAATGTTCATGAATGTATTGGTGAATATTTAATAAATAAGTATTTTTGTCTGATAAATTATTCTATGCCCCGGCATAATTATCATCTGAATCTTTATCACCGCTTCGGCAAGGGATTGTACGAATGCTGGATCATTTAGCCGTTTTCTGATTACTTCTGCTGGCTGATCCGGCTCCGGAAAAAATCTCTGTTTTCCTGCTCTTTCCGTCCGGATTAGTGCCTGCATTTTCCCCATTTCACAACAACAATTGTATGAAAGGTATCATTTTTGAAATACGGCGATTCACAGTGCACGACGGTCCGGGTATCCGCACAACCGTCTTTATGAAAGGCTGTCCGCTTTCTTGCTGGTGGTGCCATAATCCCGAGGGACAGAATCCGCAGCCTGAACCATGGACCCGCCTTGAAAAACTTAAAGGACGCGTGTTTGAAAAGCAAATGGTGATCGGTCAGGAATGGACTACCACCGATCTGATGACGGAATTATTGAAAGACCGGGTTTTCTATGAAGAATCAGATGGAGGAGTCACTTTCAGCGGAGGAGAACCTCTGATGCAGCCCGCCTTTCTCAAGGAAATGCTCGCACTTTGCCGTCAACATGGTATCCATACTGCCGTTGACACCAGCGGATTTGCTCCGCGGGAGATCCTGATGGAAATTGCCGCAATAAGCGATCTGTTTCTCTATGATCTGAAAGTGTTTGACGAGGCTCTGCATGTGAAATATACCGGAGTCTCAAACCGAATCATTTTTGAAAACCTTCATCTGCTCCTCGATGCTGGTAAACCTGTCTGGCTCCGGCATCCTGTGATTCCGGGAATCAATGATTCCGAAGACGAAAAGGAAAAACTGAAACACTTGCTCTCTCAAATTGCGGGCCCCATTGCCGCTCTCCACCTGTTGCCCTATCACTCCATTGCCAGAAACAAATACCGGAAATCGGGAAAAACAAACCGTCTGGAATCGCTGAACGATCTTGCGGAATCCGATTTGTATCCAATGGTCAAAGAACTTGAAGAAACAGGAGTAAAAGTGGTCATCGGGGGATAAATCGCACCATCGGAATGATGCATACACAGAAAAAACAATAAAAACTGAACGAAAATGAATTCACGTATTCAAAGGCTTCGTGAAGAGAGTCTGAAGGCTGTCAACAGACTCAGTCCTGAAAGAGCATTGCTGGTAACCGAATTTTATAAAAGCGAAAAGGCGGCGGGCTTATCAGCACCGGTTGTGCGTGCTCTCTGCTTTGAACATATCATGAAAAACAAAGTGCTTTGGCTGGGAGAAGGAGAGCTGATTGTGGGCGAAAGGGGCCCTGCACCCAAAGCTACTCCGACCTATCCCGAAGTAGCTCTGCATTCGCTGGAAGATCTGAAAATTCTTGATTCTCGCCCCAAAGTGTCGTTTAAGGCCGATGAAGAAATGCTTTCGGCATACCGCGACGTGGTAATTCCCTTCTGGAAAGGAAAGAGCAACCGCGAAAAAATGATGTCTCTTCTTCCCCGCGAATGGCATGATGCCTACGAGGCAGGGATATTTACCGAATTTCAGGAACAGCGCTCTCCCGGACACACTGTCCTTGGCGATAAGATCTACCATAAAGGACTGACGGATCTCATACAGGAAGTCAGACAGAACCTGGAATCGCTGGATTACATTAATGATCCTGAGGCCTTTGAAAAGCGAGAAGAACTTACCGCCATGGAAATGGCAGCCAGGGCCTTGATGGCCTATGCCAGCAGGTATGCCGAGCTGCTGCAGGAAAAAGCTGCTGTTGAAACCAATCCTGAACGGAAA
>JAAYUG010000147.1 GCA_012517825.1 Bacteroidales bacterium
AGGTCGTCAAAGTATCTTTTCTCAAGCTCCGGCCGGGGAAGTTTATCACTTCCATGAACCCATACGAAAATACTGGGATGGTTACGGAACATGGTCACCTGATCATGCATCATCCGGGAGACGAGAGCAATGTCTTCGGGTGATTTTACGGCACCAAATTCATCGCATGGCTTTCCTCCTACGTAGGGTTCCCATTCCCATTGACAGCTCCATCCGGCCATCAGAAGAATCCCGTACCGGTCACATAGGTCGTACAGGGCATGGCTGCTTCCCCAGAAGCCTTCCAGACGGATGGTATTGAGATTCATTAGCCGGGTGTACCGCACCTGGGCTTCCAGTTTCGCAGTATCTTCTCGTAGCAGCAGATCGTCAGCCCAGCCTCCGCCCCTGATTTGAATGTACTTCCCGTTGATTTTGTAAGCGCGGTTGCCGTATTCATTAAGAAAATCTTCCACCTGCCGTATACCAAAGGTTACCTGCCGGAAGTCGGTTTGTTTTTTTCCCGAAAAACAACCAAACGATGCGGTGTATAGTGCCGGATCGCCATACTGGTATGGCCACCAGAGCTTGGGGTTCTTAATGTGCAATGCTTTGTATTTGTCGGCTGTGAACAGTACTTTCTGTCTTTCACCGGCCTTCAGGCTGACTTTCTTCTGAAATGCGGTTCCGTTAATTTCGCCCGAAACAATCGTTGTTACTTTGCCTGTCGAATGATTCACTACTTCAGCCTCTACAGTGAGAAATGCTTCTGCCAGGGTCTGGGTATTCACTTTCGATTGGATGCTGATATTGTTGATGGAGACTTCGCCGCTTCTGCGCAGGATTACCGGCCGGAACAGGCCCATGTTTTCATCCGGGGGTCGGGGAGTCCAATCGACAAACCCCATGTAATAATCGCCTGGTTTGGGAGGGAGTACCTGAACAGCCAGAATATTCTTTCCCTGATGCACAAACGGGCTGATATCAATATCAAATGTGCGGAATGCTCCTTTAATGGTGTCAGCTGCTGCAGCAAGCCGACCATTTATCCAGATATTGGCATAATAGTTGATTCCTTCAAAACGAAGTCTGTTGACGGGGAAAGCCGTGCTGTCAGTTATCTCGAATTCCTTTCTGTACCACCATGGCTGGCTAAACTGTTTACGTGGCACCACTTCGAGGTTTTTTCCGAAATAGAGATCGTTGTACACGCCGGCATCGGCAAGAGCTCCAAGAACAGTGGAAGGTACTTTTGCATGTACCCAGGCGGCTGAAGAAAAATCGCTTTGGGTGATGGATTTGCCGTCAGCTTTCAGCAGGCTGTCGGGTGCCAGAAACCAGTTATCCGACAGGGTTATTTCGGTAATCATACTTTGCGGGCTGCGGCTGCAGGAAACTATCGCAAGCAAAAGGCCCGGAAGAATCAGGAAAATCGAAGTTTTTTTCCGGAAGGTTTTCATGGTTTACTGTATTTGGTTAGTCAATCAGGTCGAATTCAGAAAGTGTAAAAAACAAATTATGGGACTAATGAAGCAGCGCCAAGAATAGTGATATCGGGATTGTCTGTAACAAGAATCTTTAGTTTTTTGAGGGATTCGGGAAATTCAAACTCAGTAAGCGAACGATTCATGCTTTTTTCGAAGAGGTGAAAGGCTCTCGAAATACTTCCGCCCAGTATGATAGCCTGCGGATCATAAGCATAGGCAACAATTTTGATGGCGTTTCCAAAATGATGTCCGAATTCTTCCCATGCCCTGATGGCAGCAGGCTTGCCCTGACCGGCCTGTTCTGCCATTTCCCGGGCTGAAGACTGCCAGAAAACCTTAAAAAAGTTTCCGCTGCAGTAATATTCCAACGTTTTGCCAAGGTAAGGCATAGGGCCAACTTCGCCTGCCCCGCAGTTTGCTCCGGTAAAAAGTTTTCCGTCGGTAATGATGCCCGCACCCAGCCCTGTTCCGATGGCAAGACCTACTACAGGATCATATCCCCTGGCCATCCCATAGTGATATTCACCCAACGCAAAACAATTTACATCATTGTTGATGTAAACAGGAACATGAAACTCTTTTTCAAGGTAATCTTTCAGTTCAACCCTTTTCCAGGAAGGAATGTTGGTAACATTATAAACAATTCCATGCTGTATGTCAACCACGGATGGCACACCTATGCCGATTCCCTTTATCTCCGGATGAAAAACAGCATGAAGGAGTGTTTTCAGCTGTTCCAGGGTTTCTTCGAGTGATTCTTTATGAACAAGCTCATGGTTCTGCTGATTAATAATATTCCCTTCACTACAGAGAGCAGCGCGGATGTTGGTTCCGCCCAGGTCAACGCCAATACGCATAGAGAATACCTTTGGAGGGCTCTAAGGTAACAAAATGTTGTTAAAAACAGAAGAAACTAAATAACGGACCATTCCTTTAATTATCTTTCAATGCTAAATTTCAATGACTATGAACCGGGAACATTTTCTGGAAGTGCTTGCTACACGCAGGTATTGGGATGTTGCTGTGATCGGAGGAGGAGCTACAGGGTTGGGTATTGCCGTTGATGCCGCGTTGCGCGGTTTTTCCGTTGTACTGTTCGAAGAATTTGATTTCTGTAAAGGTACTTCAAGCCGGAGTACCAAACTGGTACACGGGGGGGTTAGGTATCTGGCCCAGGGAGATGTTTTCCTTGTGATGGAGGCCTTGAAGGAAAGGGGGATCCTGCTGCGTAATGCGCCTCATCTGGTGAAGGATCAGACGTTTATAATTCCGGCCGATCGGTGGTGGGAGGGTCCTTTCTATACTATCGGGCTCAAACTCTATGACCTTTTAGCAGGAAAATGGAGTTTCGGCCGCTCGGTTTTTTTGCGAAAAAAACTGGCCCGCATGGCTTTGCCTTCAGTATTACCCGGGCGACTTAAGGGTGGAATTCTTTATCATGATGGTCAGTTTGATGATACACGGATGGGCATGGCCCTGGCAAAAACAGCTGCTGCACATGGCGCCTGCCTTCTTAACTATATGCCTGTTACAGATTTTATAAAAGATGAAAACGGAAAACTTACCGGATTATGGGCAAAGGATTCCGAATCAGGAAAGATGTTTGAAGTGCATGCCCGTTGTATGATCAATGCTACCGGAGTGTTTGCCGATTCACTGAGAAAAAAGGAAGATCCTCAGGCTAAAAAAATGATCAGGCCCAGCCAGGGTATTCACATTGTATTAGATGCATCTTTTCTGCATGGAACCAACGCGCTGATGATTCCCCGAACGGATGACGGGCGTGTTCTTTTTGCCATTCCCTGGCATGGAAAGGTGGTTGTTGGCACCACTGACACACCGGTAGATCAAATCAACATTGAACCTGCAGCCCTGAAGGAAGAAATCGATTTCATCCTGAAAACAGCAGCCAGATACCTTGTCCGTCCGCCTTCCCGTAACGATATTCTGGCTGTTTTTGCCGGATTGCGTCCGCTGGCTGTTTCGGAAGGGAAGGAGCAGAAAACGAAGGAAATTTCAAGGCGTCATAAACTTGATCTTTCTGCCGGAGGATTGATTACCATCACCGGAGGAAAATGGACGACTTACCGCAGGATGGCCGAGGAAACACTTGATTTTGCTATTAAAAACGGATTCCTCCCCTCCCGTCCCTGCATTACAAAAAAGATCCCTTTACACGGATACATGAAAAACCCCGACTGGACCGATCCGCTTCATGTTTACGGAACCGAGGCGGAACCAATAAGGGAACTCATGAAAAAATATCCTGATAGTGACCATTTTTTGCATCCCGATTTTCCTTATACGGTTGCTGAAGTAGTTTGGGCTGTGCGCGAGGAAATGGCCCGCACGGTTGAAGATGTTTTGGCACGCCGCACCCGTATACTGTTTCTCGATGCAAAGGCCGCCCTGCAGTGTGCACCAGCAGTTGCTGAAATTATGGCCGCTGAGCTGAAAAAAGACAAAACATGGATTGATAATCAGATACAAGCATTTCGGGAAGTTGCTTCCCGGTTTGTCCCATCTAAATAACAAGTCAATATGCTACAAAAAAAGTATGTCCTGGCCCTCGATCAGGGCACTACAAGTTCACGTGCCATTCTCTTTGACAAAACAGGAGCTATTAAATCAATGGCTCGGCAACCTTTTGAGCAGATCTTCCCGCAACCGGGATGGGTGGAACATGATCCTGCAGAAATATGGAATACGCAGCTTTCTGTTGCTATTGAAGCACTGCAGCAGGCCGGCGTTTCACCGGAAGAAGTTGCTTCCGTGGGAATAACTAACCAGAGGGAAACTACGGTAGTTTGGGACCGGAAGAATGGAAAGCCGGTATGCAATGCTATTGTTTGGCAGGACAGGCGGACAGCCGGATTGTGTGATCAGCTCAGACAACAGGGATATGAGGAAACCATCAAAAAGAAGACCGGACTTGTGGTAGATGCTTATTTTTCAGGAACAAAGGTGCACTGGATACTGGAGAACATACCTGGTGCTATGAAGAGAGCCCAGGCAGGAGAATTGTGTTTTGGAACCATTGACAGCTGGCTTATCTGGAATCTGACAGGCGGAAAGGTCCATTGTACGGATGTAACAAATGCCAGTCGTACCATGCTGTTCAATATTCATACCCTGCAGTGGGACCAGGAAATTCTTGATATACTTCATATACCCCGATCGATGTTGCCGGAGGTTGTATCCAGCAGCGGAGTAATTGCTGAAACCGGCATCGCTCAGCTGAACGGGGCAATACCTATCGGAGGAATTGCCGGAGACCAGCAGGCTGCCTTGTTTGGTCAGTTGTGCCTGAAAGAAGGAATGGTAAAAAATACCTATGGTACCGGATGTTTCCTTATGATGAACACGGGTGCGGAGGCGGTATATTCACGTAATAATCTTTTAACAACTGTCGCCTGGCAACTCGATGGCAGAACAACGTATGCTCTGGAAGGAAGTGTTTTTATTGCCGGAGCGGCCGTGCAGTGGTTACGCGACGGACTGAAACTCATTCAGTCTTCCGGGGATGTGGAAAAACTGGCTGCTGAAGTTCCTGACAATGGCGGAGTTTATTTTGTTCCAGCCCTGGCAGGATTGGGGGCACCTTATTGGGATCCGTATGCGCGGGGTACATTTGTTGGCATAACACGGGGTACAACGGCTTCGCATTTTGCCCGCGCAACTCTGGAAGCTATTGCCTATCAGAGCGCAGATGTTATGAAAGCCATGGAAGCTGACGCAGGAAAAGCTATTGCCGAGCTGCGGGTCGATGGAGGTGCTGTTGTCAACAACCTGCTGATGCAATTTCAGGCTGATGTCATGCAATGCCGCGTAATCCGGCCCGAAGTACTGGAAACCACAGCACTCGGTGCTGCCTACCTTGCCGGCCTGGCGGTGGGTTTCTGGAAAAATACCGGTGAGCTGGAGTATCAGTGGAAAAAAGACCGGCTCTTTCATCCTTCTCTTCCCCGCATTCAGGCCGACCAACTAATGAAACAATGGCACAGAGCTGTGGAGAGATCCCGGCAATGGATTGAAGCATAACCTTTTTATCAAATTCCTGTATATGAATCCTTATATTGCTGAAATTCTGGGAACCATGCTCCTTATCCTGATGGGTGACGGAGTGGTTGCAAATGTAATTTTAAAAGGTACCAAAGGAAACAACGGAGGATGGATAGTGATTACCACATCATGGGCTCTGGGTGTTTTTATCGGAGTTGTGGTGGCCGGTCCGTATAGCGGAGCACATCTTAATCCTGCCGTCAGTATTGGGTTGGCAATTACAGGGCAGTTTTCCTGGAGCCTCGTGCCGGGCTATGCATTTTCCCAGCTGGTCGGAGCTGCCCTCGGGGCATTCCTTGTGTATGTGTTTTACCGTGATCATTTTGCCGTTACTGATGATCCGGCTGGAAAACTTGCTATCTTTTGCACTACTCCGGCTATCAGAAATTACTGGTCCAATTTTCTCAGCGAAGTAATCGGTACGTTTGTGCTGGTTTTTGTTGTTCTATCATTTCAGGGTGCCCACCTGGAAAATGTTGAGGGCACGCAGGTCGGACTGGGTTCTCTAGGTGCTTTGCCGGTGGCTTTGCTGGTGTGGGTTATTGGACTTGCCCTGGGCGGAGCAACGGGATATGCCATCAACCCGGCCCGCGACCTGGCTCCGCGTGCAATGCATGCCCTTTTGCCCATTCCGGGAAAAGGAACCAGCGACTGGACCTATTCCTGGATTCCAATAGCAGGACCCTGTACGGGGGCCGCACTGGCTGCCTTGCTTTTCCTGCTTGTACGGTAAGAATATTATCTCAATTCTCATCAGAATCGTTTGTCACAATATTAAGTGTGGATTTCAACCATATTTTACGTTTCTATTCCTAAAGATACTGCATGATGCATAACCCTCCATGCATTAGTTCGTTCCGCTGCCTGTACGCCATTGGGACTGAAACGCTCTGTATTTAACTTCTTAGTTATCAGTTGATTGATAAATGTAATCCACCAGCTGATTAATAGACTTTTCAATAGGTGAAGGATTAGCTGCCGGAAAAATGCATCAACATTCCGGGAATTCGAAAATCCGTTCAATAAAACAATCGATTGCAGAAATAATGCATTAAATATTCTTTATACACAATATAAATTCTTATAAAGTATGATAGTTAATTGCTTTTTTATAAAATTTTTTTATCTGCAACCGATTGCAAATAAAAAATTTCTTTTTATATTTACCATATCAAAGAACTGAAGGCGATTGGATTCGATTAAGGCAGCGAGAAAGCAGTATATAGGCAAGGGGAGGGTGTGAGGATAAGCCGAAATGGTGATTATCCATTGACTACAGTTTGTTTTTTATGGGCAGAAACGTAATTTTTTCAGATATGATCATTTACTAACTAAACCAAATTAACCTCAAAATCAAAAATTCTATGAGAGTAAAAACCATGAAGCGCATTTTTTTCAGGGAGGACATGAAGAAAATGTTACTGGGCCTATGGCTCATAACCGTTTTGTCCGGTATGAGCATTTCGGTTTCCGGTTCGGATCCGGGACTGAAAGGTGGTCATTCCGGCAGGAACGGTTCCGAAGGGTCTTTGTCACCTGTTTACCAGCTTGTGGTTACCGGTACTGTTACCGATGAAAAGGGAGAGGCACTGGCCGGTGTGAATATTATCGAAAAGGGAACAACTAACGGGACCTCAACTGATGTAAACGGGAATTATTCCATCACTACCATCACCAAAGAACCAGTGTTGGTATATTCGTTCATCGGTTATGAAACACAGGAGATCATTGTGGGAAACAAAACGACAATTAATGTGGTCATGCGGGAGTCAGTGTCCGGGCTGGATGAAGTTGTAGTAATTGGGTATGGTACAGCCAGAAAGAGGGATGTAACCGGATCGGTTGTTTCACTCAGCGGCGATGTTATGCGGGATATTCCTTCGTCGAATATTTCCTATTCGCTGCAGGGGCGTGTGCCAGGCGTTGAGTTGTCGCAGGTATCCACAAAACCCGGGGCTTCCATGCAGATCCGCGTTCGTGGTACTCGGTCCTTAAATGCTAGTAACGATCCCCTGCTGGTTGTTGATGGGATTCCTTTTTCCGGATCCATCAGCGATCTCAACCTGAACGACATCAAAAGTGTTGACGTTCTGAAGGACGCTTCAGCAACGGCCATTTATGGCTCACGAGGGGCCAACGGGGTTATTCTGATTACAACCATCAAAGGACAGGACAGGCAGAAACCGCAGATTTCCTATTCCAGTTATGTTGGACAAAAGACAGTCTTTGCTCCCTACCCTATGATGAATGGGCCGGAGTTTGTTGCGCTGCGTAAGGCAGCTGGCAAATATACCAATGGAGTGGATGAGTCGGACGATGTGAATATTGACTGGCAGGATCTTTTTTACAGGAAAGCAATGACGACTAACCATAATCTGGCCATACTGGGTGGTACAGAAAAAGGAAACTATAATTTCAGTGTAGGATACATAAGGGATGAAGCTGTTATTCCAGGCCAGGACTTTAATCGGTTTTCGTTGCGGGGTGCCCTTGACCAGGGAATTGGAAAATTCTTCCGTTTCGGATTCGTTTCGAATAACAACTATTCAATCAGCAACGGTTACAACCTGGGACTATACAATGTCCTGAGCAGCAGCCCGATTGCCAATCCGTACAATGAAGACGGGAGTCTGAAACGCACTATCAAAATGCCATTGGACGAGAACTGGGTGCAAACCAGGAAAACAGTTGAAGCGCTTGGCGACAAATGGATAGATCAAACCAAAGCTTTTGGTACTTACAACAATCTTTTCGGAGAGTTTAAAGTCCCAGGCATTGAGGACTTGCGGTACCGTATCAATGTGGGAGCAAACCTTCGCATGAGTACTGGCGGTAGCTATACAGGCGAAGGGGTATTCAGCTACAACCCGACAAATCCTTCCGTTGCATCTGTGAGTAATTCACTTTCTACCAACTGGGTAGTTGAAAATCTGCTGACATATGATCATACTTTCGCCCTAAAACATAGACTGAATGTGGTAGGAATGTATTCGGCCGAAAAAACGCATTATCATAGTTCCTATATTTCGGCAAAAGATATTCCGGCCGATGCATTCCAGTTTTACAATATCGGCCGGGCCCAGGGCGAAATTACTGTTAACCCCGATAACCAGAACTATTATGAAACCGGACTGATATCCTGGATGGGGCGGGCAATGTATTCTTTTGATAACCGTTATATGATTACAGCCACCCTTCGTTCTGATGCTTCATCCCGACTGGCGCCCGGTCATAAATGGCATACCTATCCGGCTGTGTCACTTGGCTGGAATATGAAAAACGAACAGTTCCTGCGCAATGTGGCACTGATTGATTTGTTGAAACTTCGCGTAGGTTATGGACAAACCTCAAACCAGTCAGTCGATCCCTATTCCACTCTGGGTCGTTTGAGTACCAGGCCGTATAACTTTGGAAATACGTATTCAACAGGTTATTATGTTTCACAGTTGCCCAACTACAATCTGGGATGGGAATATTCACTCACCTATAATTTCGGCTTGGACTTCAGTCTTTTGAATAATCGTCTATCAGGTACCGTTGAGTACTACATTACCAATACAAAGGACATTTTACTGAGCGTAAACCTACCGGGTACTTCCGGGGTGGGAAGCTATATGGCGAATATTGGCGAGACGCAGAACAAGGGTATCGAATTTTCTCTTGATGGTGTGATATTGAATACCCCGGGTGGGTTAACATGGGAAGCAGGGGTTAATTTTTATGCCAACCGCAATAAGCTGGTTGCTTTGGCTTCGGGCCAGGAAAGAGATGAAGCAAACTGGTGGTTTGTCGGGTATCCGATTGACTGCGTATTCGATTATGAAAAAATCGGACTCTGGCAGGAAAGTGATCCTTATCGGGATATTTTGGAACCCGGAGGAAATGCTGGTATGATCAAGGTGAAATATACCGGCGATTACAATCCTGACGGAACTCCTACCCGGCAGATTGGACCTGCTGACAGGCAGATTATTAGCCTGGAACCTGATTTTCAGGGTGGATTCAATACCCGCGTTTCTTATAAAGGGTTCGATTTTACTGCCGTCGGAGTATTCAAGAGTGGAGGGACTCTGATCAGCACCCTCTATTCCGGAGCGGGATATCTGAACATGATGACTGGTCGCAGGAATAATGTCAAGGTCGATTATTGGACTCCGGAGCATACGAATGCCAAATATCCGAATCCGGCTGGTGTTTTGAGCGGTGATAATCCGAAATATGCAAGTACTCTTGAATATTTTGACGCTTCTTATCTTAAGATTCGTACACTGACCCTTGGTTATAACCTGGATCGTATCGGAGTGGTTAAGAATGCTGGGATTAACAGATTGCGCCTTTATGTGACGGTTCAAAATCCCCTGGTTATGTTCTCACCCTATTATAAGGAATCAGGCATGGATCCCGAAACCAACTCATACGCCAATGAAAATGCGGCGGTACCATATTCGTACAATTTGCGGCGTTTGCTGACTATTGGCACCAATACTCCTTCAACCCGCAATTATCTGATAGGTATTGATGTGTCATTTTAAAACCGGATAATAATGAAACGTATAAATATGAAAAATTTGTTAGGAACAACTCTGATGATGGTGTTCCTGTTCGCGTGCTCTGATATTCTTGAGGAACAGCCGCGTAGTATCTATGAACCAGGCTTCTTTAAAACTGAGAAAGGCGTTTTGGGCGGATTGACGGCCATGTACGCTCATCTGCGTTACATTTACGGGCAGGCTTATTATTACAATGCCTGCCAGACGGGCACGGATGAAGCGACGTGGGCTCAGAGTGCTGATGCCAACTTTAAGGATCATGATATGTCGGGAGTTGGGTCACTTACTCCCACCAGCAGCCGTTCGGATGTGTTATGGGGAACGGCATTCTCGAACATCAATACGGCAAGCGGGGTCATTGAAAATGCTTCTGCTGTGGGTACGATTTCCGAAGCTTTGGTTGCTGAAGCAAGATTTTTCCGTGCTTTCGATTATTTCCTTCTGGTGCAGACATTTGGCGGAGTTCCCCTTAACCTGGGTTCAGGAGAACTCAAATTCAACACTTCACCGGTAAGAACTTCCGTGCGGAATACTGTGCCAGAAGTTTATACAAAAGCCATATTCCCTGACCTGCTCAAAGCAGTGCAGGACCTGCCTGAAACCCCGCGTGTGACTGGTGCTGTTACCAAAACCGTTGCCCGTCTTTTCCTCGCAAAAGCTTATCTAACCTATGGCTGGTGGCTCGAAAACCCCAACAACATACCTACCTATCCTGAATGCCAGAGGGTTGATCCAGATGGACACAACGCACAGTGGTACTTCCAGCAAGCGTATAATGTTGCTGTAGAAGCAATTGACAATCCAGGCCCGTATGGGCTTCAGCCAACGTTCTATGATGTTAATCTTGCCCAGAATGACCGTAATAATGAGTGCCTGTTGTATGCAGATCATACCGAGAAAAGCGAATATTATAATGGAGGTAGTCTTACGTACGGCAGTGGAGCAGCTCCAGATAACTTTGCCGGCTGGATGATGACATGGAATTATACAACTATTAGAAGTGCTACTGCCACTGACTGGAGTACGGTGATTAGCTCCGTTCAAAGGGAAGCCGAGCAGCATCTTGGGCGCCCATGGACCCGTATGGCTCCTCCTATTGGCGTATTCAAAAATACCTTTGCTGATAAAGTAAATGATTCACGGTATGATGGTACTTTTACCACCGTTTATCGCGGTAACTGGCCCAAAGGAGGAGGAAATTATGTCAACATCCCCTTTGTGTACAATGCCAACAATATGGTAGTTTATCCGGGTGAACCCATCCTGACATTTCTTGATGACGATCCGGCGGAGACAATCGATTACTCGAATTCAGTTTACAAGAGCAACATAGGGGCAGGTGTGTTGCCAGGAAGATCGGATTTTGTGATTGCACCAAGCGGCATAAGCAGGATTTGCTACCCGGGCCTCTGGAAACTTGGACCTTATCGTACCGACAACGGTACCGGCCTGGGGCAGCCTAATGCGGGCAGCACACGTCCTTTCAATGTTGCCAAATTTTCCGAATTGTACTTTATAGCAGCTGAAGCTGCCGTGAAGGGAGCCACAACGCAGGCCGGGAAAACAGCTTATGATTTAATTAATGTTATCCGTGCACGTGCCGGAAAATGGCGCTGGTATAATAACGGAAATGTCGCAAAGGTGGAGGATCATAGCGCAGAAATGGTGGCAGCTACTCCTACAACCATAACAATCGATTATATTCTTCAGGAACGTTCCCGCGAATATTTTGGTGAAGGGTACCGCTGGTTTGATCTGGTCCGTACACAGAAATGGGCAACAGTAGCGGCTTCATACGAAATTTGTGGAACTGCCTGGGGAGACCATACTCCGGCAACCTATACACGCGACATCCAGCCATATCATTACCTGCGTCCTATTCCACAGGGCCAGATTGATGCCCTTGAAATGAGCGCTGATGAAAAAGCCGCCTACCAGAATCCCGGCTATTGATTCAGTGTCTGATTGACATTGAGGGAGTACAGAAGATACGTTTTTGACACTCTCTACAGATGCATATCAGCCGGTTGGAGCATAGCACCAACCGGCTGATATCGTTAAATAAAGATTCTGCGTCATCCTGTAGAATAACACATTGGCCAGCGTTATTTTCAATTATTTCCTGCTCTGAAGGGTAGTTTAATGTGTTTCGATGCGGCAACTTTCGGGAGGTCCCAGATAGCTTGGTTTCAAACCCCCAGCATCTATCAGAATTTTTTCCAGTACTACTCCGGGTTCTACCATCCAGATCTTTAGTGTGTGGTACCCGGGTTTGTTGATAAAATGAATCGAACTGCTATAGCGCGCATTTTTCATGACACAACTTTCCCAATCCCTGTTTCCGTTCCCTGCATTATATTTTTCAGGAACCAAGGTCTGAACCAACGGCGTTGCGTCATCAAAGGAAATTGCATAATGTAACCCCCTTCCCGGAAAGACGTTTAGTGATGGAGAAAATATACACGTAACTTTTACTGTATCAGAAGAAAATAAATAAGTACCGTAAGTAAGGCAGGGAGAGTTTTCCATCTTCACGGCAGGTGGAAGATCAGTTTCGGCCGTGGCCCGCATACCCGATAAGGTATGGCCATAATCTTCAATACGTTCCCATCGTCTTTCTTTGAAATCAGTTTTATATGCATAATGTTCGGCTTCTATGGAGATGTACTTGTCACCCTCAACAAAAAATGTTTTTGCACAGGAGGGTATTTCTGTATTACGTGCGTGAACTTGTATGGTTACTTTCTGGTATGGTCCGTTTATACAAACCGTTCCGGTGGAAATTCCTTCGGGTGCTTTGTTCCAGTCAATGCTCACCCATATCCTTTTGTCCTTTTCCACGATGGTTGCCGTATCGCTCAAGACAATCCACGGATCGGAGACATGGGCACTGAAAAAGAAAGATGTTTTTCCTCTGTTGAAAATATCGATGCTGTACCTCTGCCTGTTATAGGAATCAAACAGGGGAAGTACCGCTTCCGGTTCATGGTCGGGCCAGACCTTTTCTGTTCCCTCAATACTGATTCCCATGTTTGCCGTGTCAGAGGGTTTGGTATGAAGCAAGGTAATAGCCCGTAAACTGTTAAACGGAGGGTCCGCCCAACCAGTGTAACCCAAATGTGCCTGGTCCATGAAATGGTTCCATTTGCCTCCGGCAAAACTTCTGTTAAAATAACCCATTAGTGCAGTATCAGCCTCAAAAAGCCTGCAGGTTTCTGATGCCATATCGTTGGCGCTGGTTCTTCCCTGTCGTGCATAAAGATTGTTTTTTCCAGCATCAATATATAGTTCGTTAACAAGGGAGGATGCCTGTATGGGGAACATCACAAGTTCATAAAAAGCATCCCTTGCCTCCACAGGCAACTGGTGGTAAATTTTCTCTGCTTTTTCTTCAAGGATTTTGTATTCTTCGACTACCCGGTCTGCCTCATGATAATTCACCAGGCTGTATGTTATGGGCGACAGAAGCTCGGGTTTTCTTCTGCCGTTGTATTTGGTATACAGTGCGATAAGCTCAGCAATATCTTTATCGAACTGTTCGCCAAATTGTTTTCGGCACCACCACTCTGTATAGCTACGGAGATTTTCTCCGTTAAATTCTTCTGTATTCCATGCCATCCTGAGGAAGAATTCCGTGGGGAACTCGTATCCTTTAAAATGGCCGACGTTAACAATCCAAATACGATCGGCTCCATATTGTTTAGCCAGAGCCAACTGGTCCCAGATCCTGGGAATGGGATTGGTATTGATCCACTGATAACTGCGGGGGCCCCCATGATAGTCAAAATGGTAATATATTCCGGCTCCGCCACTTCTCTTACGTTCTTCGGCCGTAGGAAGTCGACGCAGGTTTCCCCAGTTGTCGTCGGACCAGAGGAGGGTAACATCATCAGGAACCCGAAGTCCCTGATCGTAATATTCCTGTACTTCCTTATACAAACACCATAGCTGGGGCACCTTGGTTATATCCTGCTGCATTTCTTCAAAGATGATTTGTCGTTGCCTGGAAATGATTTTTTCAAGGAACGGAATATTCACCGAAGGACCGCCGGGCATCATTTCCGTATCGTCTGCACCACGCAGTCCGATGGTAATTATACTTTCATAGTTTTTGTTCCGTCGAATGCCCTCCCTCCAGAATTCTTCAAGAACGTCGGGATGTTGTGCATAGTTCCACCGGCCAAGTGTCTTGAGATACCTTCGGTCCCACTCTTTTTGTGCTCTTAACATAGGTTCCTGGTGGGTGGTACCCATAACTATACCATATTCATCAGCCAATTTGGGATTTTCAGGATCGTCTTCGTTGAAAGCGTTATTCCACATGGCCGGCCAAAGATAATTGCCTTTAAGACGAAGCAACAGTTCAAAAATCCGACTGTAAAATGCGTGACCATAATTTGCCACACCAGGGGGTACAGGAGGATCATTTCTTGCTTCTGCTGTTCCAAATTTTTCCCTTACCCAGTTCGTGAGAGCCGGATATTCATCATTGAGAAAAATTCCGCGGTACTTTACCGAGGGCTCTCCTTCCTGGTATCTTATCGGTCTGATATAAAGAGAAGATTTATGTTGAACGGGAACATCAGCCCACCAGTACCAGGGTGAAACCCCTATCTGTTCCGAAAGTTCATAAATGCCATAAATGGTTCCGCGTTTGTCGCTTCCTGCTATGACCAATGCCTGTTTGACACCGGGAAAAGGATTTCGGATGGTTTGGATAACGAATGCTTCCCATTTTCCGCGTATATCGTGGACGTCAATTTTGTCTTCATCGGATAACTTTTTAATTATTGGGCTTTTGTCGATGGTTCCGGCAAGGATGATGAACTTTGAGGAGGGTAACCTGTCTTCGTACATGGAGGGAAGGATACTGGTAACTTTTCTGATGTCATCCTGCAGGTCTTTAAAGGCCCTAATGACACCTGGATAATCTTCCGAGCTGACCATCATTGCTGCCGTTCTCTTTTTTTCGGCTAGAGGGAACCAGCCTTTTGCATTTTTTTCGGAAACAAGATCTTCTTTAGGGTGGTAGGTTTTTGCATCTAAAAGCAATGTCTTGCCGGCTAACAGCAAAATGATTAGATAACGGATCATATTACAGCTGAGATTATTTTTCAAAATACCTTTTCGCATAGGAAAGAAAAACAGGCCAGCCAGGAGCCGGGGTGTGTCCCTGGTCATGCTGATAAAAAGCAATGTCGCCACTGGTAAGAGCAGTCATGACTGGAGGAAATTCCGAGGTTTCAAGACCTTTTTTCCCCATAAGTTCATATACAGGTCCGGCCGCTACGGCTGCCATGAACATACCCTTGGGATCCACCCAGCGTTCGCCCAGGGAGCCACATCCAATAAATACGGGACGTGGAGCGCATAGTGCTATCAATTCATGCGAGTCAACCGGCAAATCATTCCAGGTTAATGGACCTGCGTATCGAATGAAATTCCCTGCCAACCAATGGTATTCTCCTGGATTGGCAAGATTTTCAACAATTTCTCCTATATTGCGCCGGTGAAGCTTTGCGCCTCCTTCTCCCGAAGAGCTGCAATACACTATGGCAAATCTTTGGTCATAAGCCATCGCAACAAGAGCGGCTTTCCCGTAACGGGAATGACCGGCAATTCCAACCTTTTGGGCATCCACATCCGGGTCGGATCCGAAATAATCAAGTAAACGACTGGCTCCCCAGGCCCATGCACGTAATGCTCCCCAGTCATCAGGTTTTCGGAACTGGCTTTTATTGGTAAGTCCTATGATGCCCTGCGTAAGCCCTGCTCCATGATCTGCCTGAATGGAAACTGGATCCAGAACAGCATAACCCCACCCTTTGGCCAATATTTTTCCGGGCCAGTCTGGAATATATTGTCTCATTTTTTCGTTTTGCCTCATTATGTTAATCCTTTCAGGAGAAAGTATGAATCCGAATTCAAGCATTACCGGTACCGGTTTTTTTAAAGCTTTTGGGATATACAATTCGGCTTTTATCTGAACCTGAATAGCAGGGTATGCAGAGTTGTCAACCGTGCCCACTAAACTCTTTTTGATTGAAGGAATACCATTTAGTGTATCATGGATTGTACCAGTAATTGTCCAATGGACCGAAGGCACATTTTCAGGAATGCGCCCGTATATTTCCCTGTCAAAATCTTCCAGAATTTCTGGTCTCCTTTTTTGCTGCCACATTTCAGGAGTAACAACCCTTTCCCCGTTCTTCATAATCAACGGATCAGGAAGCAATGGATACGGATTCGCTTTGCTTTCATCGTAGTTGGCTGCGTTCGGAGCTGAGGGATTGTTTCCGTCAGCTCCTGGTCGTACATTGTTGATTTGCAATTCGTGCAGCATATACTGATAATCCATCTCAGTCAGCCGCCTCAGGCTATCCATCGTTTCTTTGTCAAATTGGGCAAATGAAATATGATAAATACCTGCAAAGAGAATGGAGATAAATATTCTTTTCATTTTTTTCAATTTTGAATTCATTATCAGTACTTTTTGCTTGTCCGGAAAGGAGAAGCAGGAAGTCTGTCTTTACTGGCCAGGTTGGCACCTTCTGGATTATCAGCCCAGGCATACCTTACGGCAACAGGATGTGGCACTTGATCATTCCATACAATGACCCTGTTATGCCGGATGACAGCCTGCGCCCAGATATAGTTGTGGTCAGAACCACATATGGCAAACTGCCTTAGCGGAAGGCCGTTTTTTGTTGTCAGCCCTCCATAAGTGTTCTTAAATTTTATAATTACGTATTTGTCTCTAATTCTGTATGTGGAAAATAATGGACCGGAACTGGTTAATTTTCCTTCTCCGTAAGCAACTGAGCCTGCCACCAGGGCCAGTCTTTTTCCCACATCTTTCTTGTTGAGGGGGTGTATGTCATTCCATTCTCCAATATCGATGGTAATGGCCATCCCTGTGCAGGGAAGTTCAAGTGCTTCTGCCTGGGCCTCCCTCAGTTCAGCCCATCGGCTTTCTCCGGGAGTTGTTTTTGGTTCCATAAAATTGGGAAGCTGGACAAACAGAAACGGAAAATCCCCCTGTCCCCACTTCTTTCTCCAGTCGGTAATCATGTTTTTGAACAGAAGGCTGTATTCCGATGGGTTATTCGCATTACTTTCTCCCTGGTACCAAACAACTCCTTTGATGGCATATCGGATGAAAGGAGCAATCATTCCGTTATACAAGCCGGTCGGCTTATAGTGAAAGAAGGTCTGATCGGGGAGGGGTGGCATTGCTATACCGATCATATAATGCCATTCTCCTTTCAGGTCAAAGGTGTCATTTTCTGCAATCAGCTGGTAGGGTTTGTCTTTAATAAAGCCTCCCCTGCCTCTGAAATTGATAACCCGGATAACGATTGTGTTTTCACCTGGTTTCAGAATATTTCCGGGTACATTGTACCGGCGGGGAGGATACTGGTAAGATGTGGTTCCTATGAAGACACCGTTAATATAGACCGAGTCGCAATCTACGATTCTGCCCAGGAGCAGAGATGCTGGTTTATGGACAAAGTTTTCGGGTAAAACAATAGTTTTCCGGAACCATACTACTCCGTTGATTTGTGCCGGTTCTTTCTCTTCCCAGAAAGAAGGAATCGTCATAACAGGCCATTGGGAATCATCAAATGAGGGATCATACCAGGGAGGGCTATGAAGCAAGCCCTTGTCGGATGCCTTGATGGTATTGTACCATTCCCGGGCCTGTTTCTTTTCCTTTTCCATGATGCGACTGATGTATTCAGGGTCTTTGCATTGATCTGCCTCTTCGAGGTACACGGGAAAATTCTTCAGAGCATCCCTGCTCATCCAGGCCTGTATGGGTGTGCCTCCTACACTTGCATTAATAATTCCAATAGGCACATGGTATTTCTCATACAGATTCTTCGCAAAGAAATAGGCCGTAGCGCTGAACCGGAGTATTGTGCCTGGGTTGACAGGAACCCATGTTCCGTTTGGGACATCTGTCTGTGGGCCTGAAAAGACAGCATTGGTATTTATGAGGAATTGCCTGATAAAATTATTTTCTGCGTGGGCAACTTCCTCAGGGTAAGCATAACGGACTCTTTCCATTGGCAGTACCATATTCGACTGGCCGGAACAAATCCATACGTCGCCCAGAAGGATATTTTTGATTTCCACTGTGTCCGAAGCCATAATCGTCATGGAGTAAGGCCCTCCGGCGCTGGCGGGCATAATGTCAACAGACCAATCTCCTACCGCATCTGCTTTCGTTGAGTAATCTTTTCCAAGAAATGCAACAGTAATTTTTTCCCCGGGATCGGCCCACCCCCATATTTTTATCTCACTATTCCTTTGAAGAACCATGCCATTGCTGACCAGTCGTGGAAGGCGGATTTTCCCCGTGACAGAGAGTGTTATCAAATTCAGAAATAGCAATATCCAGAACTTCTTCATATGAAATTTTTTTTTTTAAAGATAAAATAAAAATATTGCAACCGATTGCAAAATATTTTGAAAAAATTTTCCTTAATTTAAATTTTGTGTTTAATTTGCATTATAATCACAGACGATGACTACCGGTAAGGATGTAACCATATATGATATTGCTGAAGAACTTGGTATTTCTGCATCAACTGTTAGCAGGGCACTGAAAGATCATCCCCATGTAAAGCCGGAACTGAAGAAGAAGATTCTTGCAATTGCAAAACGGCTAGGATATCAGCAGAATAAATTTGCCAGTAATTTAAGGCAGCGGAGGACGCATACCATTGGGGTCGTCATTCCCCGGCTCGACAGCTACTTTATGTCCACCGTGATTTCAGGTATGGAAAAGGTTGCCAATCAGGCAGGTTATCAGCTCATTATCAGCCAATCGCAGGAATCTGCGCAAAAAGAAGTTGCCAATATCAACACCCTTTACAACAGCAGAATTGATGGATTACTGATTTCTTTATCCTATGAAACACAGTCGCTCGAACATCTGAGTATTCTTTTCAGAAAAGGTATTCCTGTGGTATTCTTTGACCGTGTTTGTGATCATCCTAAATGCAAAAGTGTGGTAATCAATAATTTCAAGGCGGGGTATGAGGCTACAGAACATCTGATAAATCAGGGCTGCAAACGAATTGTTCATTTGGGCGGGAGCATGTTACGGAATGTATATTCTGAACGTTACAAAGGGTATATACAGGCCCTGATGGACCATGGAATCAAACCCGATAAAAATCTGATTATTTACAGCGATCTGAGCCGACAGTCAGGAGAAGAAGTCGCCCGGCAGATGCTTGATTGGAAAAAACTTCCCGACGGAGTTTTTGCGGCCAATGACACCTCGGCTGTTTCATTGATTTGTGAACTAAAGAAGAACGGTGTAAAAATACCGGAGGAAGTTGCGGTAGTGGGTTTTAACAATGATCCTATTTCCAGTGTAGTTGAACCTCATCTTACGACGATCCATTATCCGGGACGTGAAATGGGCGAGATTGCAGCTGGTTCCCTCATTAACCTGCTCACTAACAGACAATCCGAAATTCTTAGCACCATTATTCTCAGCCATTCACTTATCATTCGGGAATCTTCTGCCAGATTGGGTAAATCTTCATCAAAATCTCAGTCTGAAGCAAGAAAAAAGGGAGCTTTGACCTCTGATTAGAAAAGGTTAAATCAGTTAACGCAAATCTTGAATTAAATGACCTTAGATCAATGGGAATTATTGCTTAAAGTAATTGCCGGGGAAAAACCTAAGGAAAAACTGATCGGATTTATTATTGACAGTCCCTGGATCCCTGGCTGGTACAAAGTATCCATACTGGATTACTACGTCAATCCTGAAGTCTGGTTTGAGGCCAATCGCAAAGTGGTACAGGATTTTTCCGAAGTATTATTTTTCCCTGGTTTCTGGTCAGAATTTGGTATGTGTACCGAACCATCAGCATTCGGAGCAAAGCTTATCTGGCCGGAAAATGATTTTCCATTCCCCGGAAAGATTCATGATGCGGAAAAGGGTTTTGGTTCACTTCTCAAACCGGATGTCAGGAAAGAAGGCTTGCTTCCTTTCGTCATCAAACGCCTGGTGCATAACCAGGAAAGAATCCGTGCTACAGGCCATGAGATTAAATTTGCCGTTTCACGGGGACCTCTCAATATTGCATCATTCCTCACAGGAACAACGGAATTCCTGATGGCAGTCACCATGACTCCTGAAGAAACGAGGAAAGGTCTCGATGTGATTACTGAATTCATCATCGACTGGATATCTTTTCAGATGGAAACCTTCCGGGAGATTGACGGAATCCTCATCCTGGACGATATCGTTGGATTTCTTGACGAGTATAATTTCAAGGAGTTTGCCTATCCTTATCTGAAAAAAATTTATGAAAGTTTCCCGGTAAAGGTAAAGTTTTTCCATAACGACGCTTATGGATTGATTTGTGCTCCCTATCTGCATGAAATGGGAATCAATCTGTTTAATTTCAGCCATGAACATGGATTGGACGAAATGAAAAAGCTGACACAAAATAAAGTTACCCTTCTGGGAAATATTCCGGGCCGGGATATTCTTGCTCATGGTTCGGCCGAAGAAATACGAAAACATGTAAGAGAAGCGGGTGCTTCAGTTGTTGATACAACAAGGATTATCTGGTCATGCGGTGGTGGGATGCCTCCTGATGTACCCACTGAAAACATTAGAGAATTTATTACAGCCGTCCGAGAACTGGGCTGACACCTGATCTGCCCGGCAAGAGTTTTTCCTGATTCTCTGCTTCTGGCAAAATCAAACTATCTTTGCCAACGGAGATACTGCTAAATTATTGCATGAATCTAAAAACTGAGAAGGAAGATACCTTGCGGCTTGAAATTACTTCGTATGCTTCCGAAGGAAAAGCCCTGGGACGATACGGAAATATTGTGGTGTTTGTAAAAGGAGCTGTTCCCGGTGATGTGGTTGATGTGAGCATTTTTCGCCGCAGAAAGAATTACTGGGAAGGTGTTATTGAAAAAGTCATTACTGAAAGCAGCTTTCGTACACAACCCTTTTGCCGCCATTTCGGAATATGCGGAGGTTGTACCTGGCAGAACCTGTCCTATGAAAAACAACTTCTTTTTAAAGAAACCCAGGTAAAGGAACAACTGGAACGGATCGGAAAAATAGATGATATACCCTTGCAACCCATCCTCAGGTCACCGGAAGCCCTTTTCTACCGAAACAAATTGGAATTTACCTTTCATCCTCTCCGGTGGCTTTATGACGACGAGATCGGGAAAGAGATTCCTTCATCCGGTTTACCCGCTCTGGGATTTCACGTTCCTGGAAAATTCGACAAAGTTCTGGACATCGAAGAATGTTTCCTTCAGCCGGAACCTTCAAATGCTATACGCAGAGCGGCAAAAGAGATTGCCCTGAAACTGAATATGGAGTTTTACGATCCGAAAAAACATGAGGGCTTACTGCGGACTCTTCTGATCCGGAACAATGCTTCAGGCGAATTTCTGGTGGCAGTGATGCTGAAACATGAGGATGAAGAACGCCGTACTGCCTTTCTCGATGAACTGTCCCAACGTTTTCCGCAGATTGTTTCCCTCTGGTATGTTATCAATCCCAAGCTCAACGATGCCTGGTCTGATCTGGATGTCATCCATTATAAAGGAAAGGAGTTTCTTACCGAACAGATGGAGGATCTTACATTCAGGATAGGTCCAAAATCTTTTTTTCAGACCAATACCCGTCAGGCACTGAACCTGTATCGCGTTGTCAGGGAATATGCAGGGCTTAAAGGATCAGAAACCGTTTATGATTTTTACACCGGTACCGGAACAATCGCTTTGTTTCTTTCGCGACAGGCCGGAAAGGTAGTTGGTCTGGAATATGTGAACGAAGCGGTGGAGGATGCAAAAATCAATGCGGCGGTTAACAACATTGAAAATACAGTGTTTTATGCCGGCGACATCAGAAGAATTTTTTCAGATGAATTTCTGCAAAAAGAGGGAAGGCCCGATGTGCTGATCATGGATCCACCGAGGAATGGTGTGCATGAGGATGTGCTCAGGGGAGTGCTGAAGGCCTCGCCGGAACGAATTGTTTATGTAAGCTGCAATCCCGCCACGCAGGCAAGAGATATTGCACTGCTGTCCTCATTGTACCGGCTTACGAAGGTTCAGCCGGTTGATATGTTTCCCCATACCATGCATGTTGAAAGTGTCGCTTTGCTGGAGAAAATAAATCAATGATATGAAATTTACCCGTGAAGACTATATACGGCGCATCATCGACAAGGAAGGCAAGATTCCTGATGATGAACCGGTTTTCCTTTTGCGTGCCCAGGATAAATACGCCCCTGCAACCTTACGTTATTATGCAAAATTACTGGAAGAGGACGGAAACAAGGAAATGGCCGAAGAGTTATACCGTCATGCCAGGGAAATGATTGTATGGCAGAAGTCGGTGAAAGTGAAGAAGCCCGATAAACCGCAGTAATTCTTCTTTCTGTCTGTTGCAGTTTTCGTAACTCATCGTTTGCGGGATGATCCCTGATTGGGGGGATCCAGCAGCCGCAATGGCATCCTTCGCTTTCGCTCCGGCTGCTTTTTTTATAGTCCTTCGTCCTCGTGCAAGCGAGCTTGCGTCGGACTCAGTCCTATAAAAAAATCCCGCTTTCAGCGGGAAATTGCGGCTGCGGAGAGAGAGGGATTCGAACCCTCGGTCCCGCGGAAGCGGGACAACGGTTTTCGAGACCGCCCCGTTCGGCCACTCCGGCATCTCTCCTGAGAGCTGCAAAGGTAAATTTTTTTCATGTTATCCCAAATGAATCGGATTATGGGAAATATCTTATTTTTACTGCTGACGAACTGAAAATTTTTCATCCTATCAACTAATATGATCAGCAAAAGTATTTTCCGGGTACCCTTTTTCCTCCTGATGCTCTTGCTTTGCTCCTGTTCCGGGCATAAACCTCCTACCACACCTGCCTTTGTTCAGTCATGGAAAGCATGGCAAAAGAACCGTATGGAACGCCTGAAAAGCGAAAACGGATGGCTGAACCTGGCTGGACTTTACTGGCTTCAGCAAGGGATCAATCCATTTGGAAGCGACAGTTCCTGTGCATTGGTTTTCCCGCCTTCGGCCCCTCCGGTAGCAGGAAAATTTATCAGAAAAGATTCACTGGTCACCCTGGAAGTCCATCCCGGTGTCGTCATTGAATCGGAAGGCAAACAGGTCCGGTCTGTTGTTCTTGAGTCTGATGCTACCGGACATCCGACTGCTCTCAGAATGGGATCTCTGGTATTTTACCTCATAAAAAGGGACACGCTTCTGGGCATAAGGTTGCGCGATTTGAACAGCCCTCTTTCTTCTTCACTCGATTCAATTCCCTGTTATCCTCCTGACAGCGCATGGAAAATAACAGCACAATTCCATCCTTTTGAAAAACCCCAAAAAATGTATGTGCATACGGTAATCGGAACGCTTGAAGAATATACTGTACCGGGTAAGCTGATATTTGAACTGGAGGGGCGAAAGCAGACCCTTCTCCCATTCAAGGAAGGGCAGGGGTTTTTTATCATTTTTGGCGATGGAACCAGTGCCGTAGAAACATACGGGGCGGGAAGGTTCCTTCAGGCCGACGAACCCGACTTAACCGGAAAGGTTGTTCTTGATTTCAACCGGGCATACAATCCTCCCTGTGCTTTTACACCCTATGCTACATGTCCCTTGCCCCCGAAAGAAAATCTGTTATCGGTAAAAATTACTGCAGGTGAAAAAGATCCTCATGTATATGCGCATTAGTATCAGCTTTCTGTTTGTGCTTCTGCTACTGGCCGGATGTTCCTCTTCCGGCCACAGGTATTATTTTAGTCCGGCAAACGGCGATGACCGGAATGACGGGTTGTCGGAGCAAAATCCTTTTCGCACGCTCAGCCGGGCGCGAACACTCTGTCTGAAGCCGGGGGATGCGATTCTTCTGGCCGCAGGGGAGGTATTTAATGATAGTCTGATCCTGGAAAACCTAAATGGCCGGCCGGGAAATGAAATCGCGATATCTTCCTATGGCGGGGGGAGAGCTATAATTATGGCAGATAAAGGTACTGCAATTAAAATCAAAGGTGGTTCACATGTGGTGGTGAAGAATATCCGGGTAGAGGGTGCCGGTCGACTGAAAGGCAATGCAGGCAGTGGTGTGGATCTTTATGAGGTTCATTATACCGCAGTCGACAGCCTGGAAGCAGAGGGTTTTGGCTGGTGCGGCGTCCGGGTTACCGGGGGGAGCCATATCTCCATAACCCATGTGTATGCTCACGATAACGGATTTGCCGGTATCAATGTCGAGTCAGGAGGAAGAGACTGTGCAGGATTGCCGTGTTCCGGAACAAAATCGGTGTACGATGTGTACATTGGATATTGTACCGCTGAAAATAATCCCGGATCACCCATGGTGCTGAACAATCACAGCGGAAACGGAATTCTTCTGGGAGGAGTTACCCGCGGGGTGATTGAATATTGCGAAGCCATGAACAACGGATGGGATATGCCCCGCGAAGGAAACGGCCCGGTGGGAATATGGACCTATATGAGCGACAGCATCGTAATTCAGTATTGCTACTCTCACCACAATAAGACCTCTCCCACTGGTGCCGACGGAGGCGGATTTGACCTCGACGGAGGGGTTACCAATTCCGTAGTCCGGTGGAACCTTTCGGCCTTCAATGAAGGAGGCGGCTATGGCCTTTTCCAGTATGCCGGTGCCACTGAATGGAACAACAATACGATTTACTGCAATATAAGTTACCTCGATGGAAAGAAAAACGGGAAAGCCGGAGTCTTTGTCTGGTGCGACCCCTATGCTGTTCCCATGGGGACTGCTTATATTTTCAACAATACCGTTATCAATGATGCCGGATATGGCTGTAATTTTCAGCCAGGAAGCTACCGCGGCATGCTGTTCTATAACAACATCTTCCTTGTGGGTAGCGGGGAAAAAAGGATGGCCGGAGGGGATTCGCTTACATCGACGTTTCGTCATAACCTCTACTGGTCGCAATGGCATCAGAGCCGCAATCTCCTCCAGCCTGATGCCTCATTTGACAGGGAAGCACTGATTGCTGATCCGTTGCTGAACCTTCCTCCGCAGGGCGATAGTCTGAAAATGGATGTCAGGTTTCTGAAAGAGATTGCCTGGTTCCGACCGGCACCCGGCTCTCCGGTATGCAATGCCGGCGTTAACCTTCCCGGTCCCTTTCCTGATTTCACAGGATCCGTGCCGGCTATTGGCACCAAGCCTTCCCTTGGGGCATTCCTTTGCAAAACAAAAGAATAATTGCTATGAAACCCATATGTTTTGCAAGCTCGAACACAGTGGTAATAAAATGACGAACATGTGGATTCCATCATACCATTGAAAATCAATTTTATTATGATGAAACGACTCAGAATCTGGCATGTAGGCAACTGGTGCTTTCACACCGGTCAAACCTACATTGAATCTCCTTTTTTTCATTCAACAAAAGGAGTTGAATTTCTGAACTATGCAAAAAATTTTGTTGAGGCATTGAAAAAGATTCCCGGCGCAGAGGTTATATCGGAACCGTCATGGAACCTGTATAATATGTCGCCCGAACAATTTGACGAACGACTGCGATGGGCTACCACCATTGTATTTGGTGATGTCGAAACCAAATGCCTGCATCTTCATCCCGATTTTTTCAACAGAAACAAATGGGATAAATATGTAACCTTTCCTGACCGCTTTGTTTTACTGAAAGACTGGGTGAATAACGGAGGGCATTTTCATATGCTGGGTGGCTGGAATTCATTCAGCGGCGAGATGGGCAAAGGCGGATGGGGCAGGAGCCTGTTTCACAATGTCTTGCCTGTTGTTTGCCTGCAGGGTGACGATCTGATCGAATCAACGGCCAGTTTCCCTGTCCGTGCGCCTCATCCCGGTCATCCGGTTATTGAAGGAATTCCCTTTGATGAAATCCCTCCCATTCTTGGTTTCAATGAAACTTCACTCAGGCCGGGAGCCGATTGCATTCTGGAAATTGGCTATGACGGAAAATGGTATCCTCTGCTGGCAGCTCAGCGATTCGGAAAGGGAAAAGCTTCTGCTTTTACCACCAGTGCTTCTCCCCACTGGGGCATTAACCTCCAGCGCTGGGAGAAATATGACAAGCTGTGGCTGCAACTTTTTACCAGATTATTTGAAGAGTAACAGTTGCCATTCTATAAAATTCTTTCAATACACTGACGCAATTTTATAAAAATACGTCAGTTTAATGAAGGAATTACATAAAAATCCTTCAATATATTGAAGGATTTTTATGTTTTTCTGTCATTACTGCTTCCTGTAAGGAAAGAATTCAAGCTCAAACTCAGCAGGAGCAGGAAGCACCCTGTACTGGTTGAGAACCGATACAGCAGTACATCCCACACCGCTGGTCGCATAATCAATGTTCAGCGTGAACCCGTCCTGGCGGACCAATTGGTAAGGATAGGCGGCACGTGTGAGGTTTTCGGTAGTGTATGGATACACATTGAAATTGAACAGGCTTTTCCCTTGTATTCTTATACCGTATCCGTCGGGACTTTCCAGGGTAAGCCAGCGTACGTCGCATCGCAGGCCATGATCCTGAGGAATAAGGTAGGGTTCTTCCATGTCTTCCGTTGTACAGGAATAAACTCCGGTTTTTGCACCGCTTTTTCTGTCGGGGTAGTTCTCAAAGGGTCCTCGACCGTACCAGCTTACTTTATAGAGACTTCCGGAAACTACCGACTGTATTCCCATCCTTTGAATCCACTGGGGCATGATACCCTGCGGAATGACCCTGTGCCTCAGTCTGATCAGCCCGTTGCCATAGATGGTCCAGGAAAAGGTGTTGTCGAAGGCGGTGGTAAAATCATTTCCTTCTGAATGGGAGACGACGGTTACGGTTACGGAACCGTCGGCATTGGTTTTCCAGGTAATTTTTTCAGGATATGACTGCAGGTGATCC
The DNA here is from genome assembly GCA_012517825.1 of Bacteroidales bacterium. Classification (NCBI taxonomy): domain Bacteria; kingdom Pseudomonadati; phylum Bacteroidota; class Bacteroidia; order Bacteroidales; species Bacteroidales bacterium. The sequence continues at coordinate 27,026 of JAAYUG010000147.1, forward strand.
AGACCAAGGGATCTCCATGCATTGGCGGCATCGATTCCCATGCCGGGTTTGGTATCCGTAAGATGTGCTTTCCAGATGGTCCAGGCATCTTTCTCATTGGCCAGGGGAGCACGCCATACGTTCAGCCCGAAACCGTTTCGCAGATATTCTTTTCCGTCGTATAATATCGATTCAAGAATTCCTGTCTGCCGGTTGAAAGCACAGGAAAAATTACTTCCGAGCACCTGTATCCTGCCTGAATCAACCTCAACTTTCACTTTTCCGTTCAGCACGGCCGGAGTTTCCTGCGGAACATGCCAGGGTAGTTCGGCTTCATCCCATGCAACTTCATGGCCGGCTTTTGCCCAGATCTGGTCTTTTTTCAGGAGAAAACGGATGCGAACCCTGTATTCACAGCCGGGTTTCAGTTCAGGTTTGGCCAGCGGAAGGGAGAAGGTATCCCTTTTCTGTGGCGGTACATTCAAAGGAAGCATGCCTCCGGCAAGCATAGCACCATCTTCCCATAATTCCCAGCGGGTTTCAAGTTCGCTCAGCGGGGTGAAAAGGTACCGGTTCCATACTTCAAAGCGGAGAGCATCCTGATCAACCAGTTTTACGGAAACCGGCTGGGCACTTTTCTTCACCTGCCAGAGCTCAGGCTGTGGTGTTCGGTCGGGCCACACCAGTCCGTATGTTCGGCCTCCTATGCCGGTGCTGAAAAAATCACCGGCCTGAATTTCCTTTTCAAAGTCAAGCCACAGCAAAGCGTCCTTTTTCAGGTTGCTCACCGAGGAGAGTTCCTTTTCGCTCAGCGCCCGGTTGAAGATGCCGGCTTCATCAAAGGTGGCGTTGTTTGTTGACCCGGGGTATTCCTGCCCGTCAATTTCGGCATCCCGGCCCAGATTCACCGGGAAAGGTTTATTGGCAACAGGGCCTGAACAGGCTTTTCTGCCGGCCAGGAACCCGTCGACGTAAAGAAGCATTTCCGAACCGGTATAAACGCCGGCAATCTGATGCCATTTCTCTTCCCATGGACGGGGAACCGGCACCTTCAATACATGTTTTCCGGAGGTAGTAAGGTAAAAGGCCAGAGAGTCGGGTTCAGACTGAATGATGCCATATTGCCAGGAGCCTTTGGTGAGGAAATGCCCGTCACCGTTCCATTTTCCCGGTTTAACCCGGAGCGTTAAAGTAAGTTCATTTCCTGATATATCGAGAATCGGGTGCCGGTACACATCAATCCACTGGTCATGGCCGTTGAGCTGCACTGCCTGGCCGGAGAGACCAGAAACCAGCTGTGCTCTTCCTTTGATGGCGCACTGGATCTTGTTGGGAGAGGCATCTTCTATCAGGCGCACCTTTTCTCTGATGCCCGGACTCATCCAGTCCCAGATAGCTCCTCCGGCACAGCGGGGATAATTCCAGATTATGTCCCAGTATTCATCCAGGCCGCCAGCTCCGTTTCCTGTGGCCGCCACATATTCATCCATAAACGATGGCCTTGGATCCTGGCTTTCCGGAACCATGGCAATGCGTGTCTTTATCTCATAGGGTGTCGGATACCTCGGCCCAATAATATCTTCGCAGGGTACTTCATTTTTCCAGCGCACATCATCGGTATTTCCTCCGTACATCCACAGGCGGGTCGGATCAAGCCGTTTTCCTTCGGCTATGACGGCACAGATGTTTTCTCCCTCACCGCTTTCATTACCTGCACTCCAGAAAATGACACAGGGATGATTTCTGTCGCGCAGAACCATTTTGTTGGCCCGCTCTACGTATGCTGCGCGCCATTCGGGTCTTCCTGACAAAAATTCGGTTGCATGTGCTTCATCTCCGGTTTCGTCCACAATATATATTCCAAACACGTCAGCCAGTTCCAGGTAGTCCATTACCGGAGGATAATGGGAGGTGCGTACGCAATTGATATTGAACTGTTTCATCAGGGTAAAATCCCTGATAATGGTTTCCCGGTCCATCGCATGCCCAAGGTCGGGATGCTGCATATGGCTGTTCACCCCGTTCAGTTTCAATGGTTTTCCGTTCAGGAGCAATACCTGGTGGTTCACTTCAATTTTTCTGAACCCCGTTTTTACCGAAACAGATTCGCATGTCTTTCCTTTCCTGTCAATCAGTTCAAAGGCTGTGATGTAGAGGTTGGGGTACTCGGCCGACCATTTAACCGGATTATCAACCGGGGTCTGAAATGGGACAATGGCGGTTTTTCCTCTGGTTACGACAGGAAACTGATACAAAAGAGGTTGGATGACTTCCTGGTAATTCTGGTCGAAAAGCCTTACCCTCAGCTGATATCCTTCAGCATCCGCTATTCCATAGTTGGCCACTTCTGCTTCTCCCCGGAGAATCCCGTTCCGGTAATCCGGGTCAAGATCGCCCATAACAAAGCAGTCGCGCAGGAAGATATTTTCTCTTGCCACCAGGCGTACATCTCTGAAAATTCCTGCCAGCCGCCAGAAATCCTGATCTTCCAGATAAGTGCCGTCAGAATATTTTGTCACCCTAATTGAGATCAGGTTTTTTCCGGGTTTCAGAAAGGGAGTAATGTTGTATTCGGCCGGTTCGTTGGCACCTTTGTTAAATCCTGCCTGTTTTCCATTGATCCATATAAATGAGGCCGAAGTAGCAGCTTCAATCCGCAGGAAAACCTGCTTTCCTTTCCATCCGGCTGGCAGAATAAATGTTTTCCGGTAGGAACCGGTCGGGTTATCAGCATGGGGTATTTTGGGGGGATCAGACCGGAATGGTTGGGCTACATTCCGGAACTGGGGATCGCCAAAACCCTGCATTTCCCAGTTTCCGGGAACAGCTATTTCAGGCCAGTTCGTGTCATTGAACGTTTCTTTATAGAAATCTGCCGGTGCCTTTTCGGGTGATTCAGCCAGGTTGAATTTCCAACGTCCGTTGAGTGAAAGAAAAAATTCTGATTGGCCGGCTGATTTCCTTATCGCCTCGTCAACGGTTCTGAACGGCACAAGAAAGGCATGGCCAGGTTCCTGGTTTACTTCCAGAATCGCCGGATTTTCAATAAAGTGATAAACATCGTTAACAAAGTCTTTTTCCTGGCTGAAAGAAAAAAGTGGGGCTGCAGCAAGCAGCAGTGAAAGAAACTTCCCGCTCATAGGTTGTAAATAATAAATTGTTTTTTCAGGGCATTACCGTTACAGTTCTGCTCTCTTTTCCCGAGGCGGTAAAGGCTTTAAGGCGCACTGGACCGTTTACCTGAACCGGGCCTGAGTAGAGCGGTGATGTGGTTCCCGGTTCTGATCCGTCGGCAGTGTAGCGGATCTGCAGACCAGGATATGCTGTGTTTGCCTTCAGGATACCGTTTTCAATAACAGCGCCCGGAGGGGGTACCCGGTAGATAAATCCACCGTTCAGAACATCAAGTTTTGGAAACTCACAGGCAGCTATTTTGGCTGAAAACCTGTTCCAGTCGGCCATCATTCCGGCTATTCTTTCTTCTGTGCCGGCAAGGTTTTCCCAGGCAGGAGCAGGCGACCATGCCCGTTCGGCAAATGAAATAAGCTTGGGTAACAGGTAGTACTCAACCATTTCGGGTTTTCGGAGGGTTTCGCTCCACAATTCGGCCTGCAGTCCGAGTATATTTTTCTTTGCTTCAGGTTTCAGGCGTTCCAGTTTTGCATATGCCTTCTCAGGATCAACCGGCCGGCCAAAATCATCCCAGAAGGTTGAACGGAAGACATCATAAGGCATCAGGAAGAAAGGCTTCTTTTCGTCGACAAAACCGCCCCAGTAGAGTCCGGGTTCTTCCGGGTCAGCGCTGTAAGCCAGGTCAAAATAGAAATTTTTTACGAAGCAAAGAACTACCGGGTAACCTGTGTTGGCAAGCCTGTACCCGAGGTCAAGGTTATCACCCAGACTGTTCCATACGTATGGAACAACCTGCTGGCCTGTCAGAGAAGGATTGGGCATGTACCCTCTTTCGCCGCCCCGTTTCAGGGCAACTTCTTCCCATCCGCCGATCATCAGATGGTAGGGCTTCAGGATGCTGACCAGCCGTTCAAAAAAGTATGCCTGAAGATTTTCCGGTCCGCCAATTTCAGGGTGCTGACCCAGAAATACTGCGCACATAGGAGATTTTGTCCATGCACCGGATGGAACTTCATCCCCTCCTGTATGAATGAACTGGAACGGGGCCCCGGCCTGCCGGTACATTTCGGCCAGCGTTTTGACTACCGTTTCATAAAAATGGTACACCGATTCGCGCACCACACATACCACATTATCGTTGTATGCCTGAGCTGAAAGATACACCGAGCTGTCGGCCGGGTCGATCAGACGGAATTCTTCTGCTTTTTCGGGTTGATTCTGGCTTATCAGTTTTTTATACCGGGCTTCCATAGATTTGATGGCAGCGCGGGCATGGCCGGGAAAGTTAATTTCAGGAATGACAACAATATGCCGTTCGGTGGCATAACGGAGAATCTCAACAAATTCCCGTGTCGAGTAATAGCCGGTGCCTCGGGAACTGGCCGGATCGGCATACGGTCCTGACCCATACGACGGATGCAGCCAGTTGGCATCCGTCAGCGTATGAGCCCGCTTGCTTCCGATGGATGTCAGTTCAGGAAGGGCGGGTATTTCAATTCTCCACCCTTCATCATCGGTAAGATGCAGATGCAGGGTGTTCAGTTTATAAAATGCCAGAAGGTCAATCAGTTTGAGTATGGTTTCTTTGTTGCTGAAATTGCGGGCTACGTCAAAATGCAGTCCCCGGTATCCAAATCTGGGCGCATCCGTGATCTCTGCGGCAGGTATCCGGAATGTAGTTACCCTGTTTTGCATTGCATTCAGGGGAATCAACCTGAGCAGGCTTTGAATTCCGTAAAAAACTCCTGCCGCAGTGTTTCCTTCTACCACAACCCCTTCCGAAGGTGATACCGTAAGATGATATGCCTCCGGGTTATTTTCTTCCGGCAGCACATTTCCTTTTTTCAGAATAATGGATTTTGGGCCTGGTTTGTTACCCTCAGTTTTTCCAATCCGTACGCCGGTAATTTTCTCGAGCAGGGCAGAAAGGTAGGATGCCTCATTTTCCAGTCCTTTCATGTAATAGATGTTGACAGAAGCCGAAATTTCAAGCTCTCCGTCCAGTTCTTTCTGCTGAACCGGTGTTGGTACAATGCATACCTTTCCTTCACTGACGGTACCCTGGTTTATTGACGCATTTTCTTTGAACAGGGAACCTGCATCGGGCATGGTTATCATTCCTCTGAAGGGATTCAGGCTGTCGGGATGAGGAAACCCGGCAGCAGAAAAATCTTTTACCCGAAGAATCTTTTCTTTGCCGCCCTGATGGACCACAAAATAAAGCCCTGAGGGTGCGTCAGTTTTTTTCAGAACCCATCCGCGCATATAGCAATGAACAATCAGCGAATCGGCAGGAGGAATCCTGAAACCGGCGGCCGGCACAAGCCGGTAAAAATCTCCTCCCAGGTGTTCCACCGATGCCGCCTGGGCCGGAGCGTCTTTGCGCGGTATGGCCCCCATCTGGTTGAAATACAGCATCCAGTCAGAACCGGTAAACTCTTTGTTTCCCCGATTGTGAAAAATAAATGCCGTATGACAGGTACCACCCTGGTCGGGAGAATTACTGTACAATTTCCATTCAACAGAAAGTTTGTCAAACGGGTCGGAAGACATGCCGGAACAGCCGTATAGCAGGAGAAACAATACGGCCGGAATAACGAGGGAAAAACAATTCTTCATACAACAGGAGATTAAAAAAAACGTGTAAATTTCGTTTCTAATTTACAACGAAATTCGTCATATCATGAATACGGAAGAAAATTCGTCCGGTCGTCTTGTCAGCCTCGATGCTTTCAGGGGATTTACCATTGCCGCCATGATCCTTGTCAATTTTCCGGGAAACGGGGAACATGTATTCCCTCCCCTTGAGCATGCCCGCTGGAATGGGTGGACGCCGACAGACCTCATTTTTCCTTTTTTTCTTTTCATAGTTGGTGTTTCCATCGTACTGAGCCTAACAAAACGAAAACAGCAGGCCGGTTCAATGTCACCCCTTCACCGGAAAATCATCTGGCGGGCGGTGAAAATTTTTGCTGTCGGGCTGATTCTGAATGCGCTCGGACTGATCCCTGATTTCCATCTGTCGGAATTGCGTATTACCGGTGTTTTACAGCGAATAGCAATAGTGTATCTTATCTGCTCTTTCCTTTTTCTGCATGTTTCACTTCGCTGGCAGGTAATCATCGGAGCGGCGGTTCTTGTTGTTTACTGGATTGTGATGATGTTTGTTCCCGTTCCCGGAGCAGGGATTCCCATGCTCGAACCGGGGGTAAATCTGGCTGCCTGGGTTGATAATCAACTTTTGCCGGGCGCCATGTGGCAGGGTACATGGGATCCGGAAGGTATTCTGAGTACCTTCCCGGCTGTGGTTACGGGAATGACCGGTGTGCTGGCCGGAATCCTTCTTAAAAGCGACCAGACACAGGAACGAAAGATTATTCTTCTGTTCAGTGCCGGTTTTTGTGTTCTCATACTCGGCCGCATCTGGGGTTGGTTCTTTCCCATCAATAAAAACCTGTGGACCAGTTCCTTTGTGCTGTTTACCTCCGGACTGGCTGCTATGACACTTGCCGTTACGATGTTTGTTGTGGATGTGCTCGGGTATGTGCGTTTTGCAAAACCGGGCGTCATTTTTGGCTCCAATGCGATTACGGTTTATGTGCTGGCCGGCATCCTTTCCCCGTTGTTCTACCAACTGAAAGTCGGGGGAGACAGCCTGAACATGCATTTTTTCAGGTTGTTTACCGGAGCCTGTCTTCCGCCCCAGCTGGTCAGTGCCCTTTACGCCTTCCTTTATGTGTGCATCATCTTTATTCCTGCCTGGCTTCTGTACCGCAAAAAAATATTTATCAAACTTTAACCAGTATTGTATGAAAACGATTCTGCGCATTATCCTTTACGTGATTCTGGGTGCAGTGCTTGTGCTGATACTCTTTGTAGCCGGCACATTGGTTCACACCGGTTCAAAAGCTTCAAAAGCGGTGAAGCAGAGTTATCAGTTTCTGACGCCTGAGGCGCCGTTCCGTACCGCCGATGATGGTTTTCAATACCGCGACCTGAACAAGAACGGGAAGCTGGATGTATATGAAGACAGCCGTCGTACAATTGATGAGCGTACGGATGATCTTCTGGCACAGATGACACTGGAAGAAAAGGCCGGATGTATGTTCATTACCATGATCGGGATGGGGAAGAATGGAAACCTGCTGGAAAAACCCACTCTCAGTGATCCGTTTTCGTTCGCTTTGCCGCCCACCTCGGAAATGGTGCTCACAAAGCGCATGAATCATTTTAATATTTATACCTCCATGGATCCCCGGTCCATGGCAGTATGGTATAACCGGCTGCAGAAACTGGCCGAACGCACCCGTCTGGGGATTCCGGTCACCATTGCTTCGGACCCGAGGAATGCCTATACAAAGAATTTTCTGGCCGGAGCACCGGCAGGTTCTTTTTCGCAATGGTGCGAGCCCATTGGCTTTGCTGCCATTGGTGATTCATTCCTTACCTGGAAGCATGGTGATATTGCACGGCAGGAGTACCTGGCTGTGGGAATCCGTGTAGCCCTTCATCCTATGGCTGATCTGGCTACCGAACCTCGCTGGCCGCGTATCAACGGAACCTTCGGAGAGGATGCCACCCTGGCTTCGCGCATGGTGTATGCGTATATCAAAGGGTTTCAGGGCGATAGTATCGGTCCGGGGAGCGTAGCCTGCATGACCAAACACTTCAGCGGAGGCGGCCCTCAGAAAGAAGGTCTTGATCCCCACTTTCAGTTCACCAAAGGTCAGGTTTATCCAGGAAATAATTTCAAATACCATTTAATCCCCTTCGAAGCCGCTTTCAGGGCAGGAACGGCTGAAATCATGCCTTATTACGGTATTCCCGTTGGCCAAACTTCAGAAGACGTTGGGATGGGATTCAACAAGGATATCATTACCGGCTTGCTCAGAAATACATACCATTTTAATGGTATTGTCTGCACCGACTGGGGTCTTCTTACCGATTCCAAAGCTTTTGGCATTACCATCCTGCCTGCCAGGGCACACGGTATGATGCACAAGACGGTCGAAGAACGCATGCTCAAAGTGATAGAAGCTGGAGTAGATCAGTTTGGCGGTGAGGCAATTCCTGAAGTTCTGGTTAAACTGGTGAAGGAAGGCAAAATCAGCGAAGCCCGCATCGACAGTTCCGTAAGACGCCTGCTGAGAATGAAATTTCAGCTGGGTTTGTTCGACCAGCCCTTTGTGGACGTGGAAAAAGCTTCTGAGATCGTCGGGAACAAAGAGTTCCGCAGATGGGCTGAACTTTCCCAGCGAAAGGCTATTACCTTGCTGAAAAATGATACTGTGGGTGAAGGCAACATTCTCCCCCTGAAAGGGAAACTGAAAATATACGTCCGGAATATCAGTCCCGCGGTGGCTTCGCGTTATGCTGAGGTAGTGGATGATCCCAAAATGGCCGATATAGCAATTCTTCGCCTTGATGCTCCTTATGAACCCCGCAAAGGTTTTCTCGAACAGATGTTTCATCATGGTGATCTTGATTTTAAAGGGAAACAAAAGGAAGAAATCCTCGGATTACTGAACAAGGTGCCGACCATAGTTGACATATATCTTGACCGGCCGGCCGTAATTCCTGAAATTGCGGCTGATGCCGTAGCCCTGCTGGCTGACTTTGGCGCCAATGATGAGGCTGTACTGGATGTGATATTCGGCAAGTTCCAGCCGGAGGGAAAATTGCCGTTTGAGTTGCCCTCTTCAATGGAAGCAGTGAGAAATCAGAAGGAGGATCTCCCGTATGATTCGGAAAATCCGCTCTTTCCTTTTGGATTTGGCTTGCATTACCGGTAAAGGAATAGAAAACCTGATAAATAAATTTCTTATGAGAAGAATACCCTGGCCAAGAATTGCGGCCTTACTGAGCGGAATCCTTGTTTTTTCGGTTCTTGCCGCCCAGAACTTTGATGCACGGTTCCTGCGCCGGACGTTGCGCATGGATTATATCCATTCAGGTTCTTCCGGGAAATCAGAAATTTCATTGTACCGGCTCATCGAAGAGCCTTTCTGGGGAGGACCTGTGAAAAACCTGATCGATACATTCAACTACGGCGAATGCATGGTGAAAATGTTTGATCTGAATACGAATGCATTGTTATACAGCCGTGGATTTTCCACATTGTTTAATGAGTGGCTTACAACCCCTCAGGCCAGGACGGAAGTTTTTGCTTTTGAGGAAAGTATCCTTTTGCCGTTCCCCAGGGAAAAGGTAAAAGTGGTTCTCTACCAGCGCGATAAGGAACAGGAATTTCAGCCTTTGTTCTCAACGGTTATTGATCCGGGTTCACCGGCCATTATCCGGGATCAGCTTCCTGCCTATTCCTCAGGAACGATAACCGGTGAAGGACTTGCTGAAAATACCCTCGATATAGTGATTCTGCCCGAGGGGTATACATCGGCCGAAAAGGAAAAATTCATCAGAGACGCAACCCGGTTTGCTGATAATTTACTTTCGTGGGCTCCATACAGGGATTTACGCAAAAAGATACGCTTTCGCTATGTTTTTGCTCCTTCTGATGAATCCGGCACCGATGTTCCGGGTGATTCCATATGGAAGCGAACCCTTTTTGATACCCATTTTTATACATTTGGCACGGAACGGTATCTCTCTGTGAAAAATATCTGGAAGATGCATGATGTGGCTGCCGTGGTTCCGTACGATGCTGTTTGCGTGCTGGTTAATACCACAAAATACGGGGGAGGAGGTATTTTTAATTTTTACACCGTTTGTACTGCCGACAACAACGCTTCTTATTTTGTTTTTTGTCATGAATTTGGTCATGCGTTTGCCGGCCTGGCTGATGAGTATTATGATTCGGAGGTTGCCTACGAGGGTTTTTATAACCTGAAAAAGGAACCATGGGAACCCAATATCACAACCCTGGTTCAATTTGAAAAGAAATGGAAGGACATGCTCGAACCGGGAACCCCTGTTCCGACACCGCCTTCCGATCAGTATAAAAACAAGATAGGTGTTTTTGAGGGAGGTGGATACATGGCGAAAGGCATCTACCGTCCATGGATTAACTGTTCCATGCGCGGGGTGGTGAACGATGGCTTCTGCCCGGTATGCAAAAGAGCCATTACCCGCATGGTGAATTTTATCTCAGACAACTGATGGCTGGAGAAATAAAAAACTTTCTGAAAAACCGGAGGCTGTTCAGAAAGTTTTCTGATTGTTTTACACAGCTTACTTTTCTTTATTCCTGGCATAGAAGTAAAACAATACCAGCGACAGACCGCCGAAGAGGAAAATCATGGATATATATGCAATACCCTCTTCTATACCGGTATACGTTGTAAGAAGACTGCCGGCAAGAATACCAAGAGCAATACCGGTTAAAAACATACCCAGTTTAAGGGTAGAAAGAGGGCCAAAGAAGGAAGTGTTCTTTCCGGAAAAGATGCTTGCATCAGCCCCTTTTTCTATCAAAGCCATCCTTTCTCTGTGCCGTGTGGTATAATACACATAAACCCATCCGAAAATCGTGGCAAAAAAAGCCAGCGAAACAAGTACTGCAACAACATGATCCATAGTTATATGTTTTAATGGTTTTGCCTATTTGACGCATCTTTTCCGGTTTGGTTACATTGTTTGGTTTTCGGCTTTCGTTCTTTAATGCAGGCCTTTGTCGATGGGCATTACACTTTGGCAGGGGTCTGAAGTCGAAAAAAGTTTTGAGACATTCCTCAAACGGAATGCATTTTCATAATTTCAACGTTTTGGGAGGATATTGCGTACCTTTGAAAGAGAAGTGTAACCGGAAGAATTTTTATGCGTCTATACTGAGAGAATGGAAAAGCAGTCTGATGCATATTATATTGGTCAGGTTCTTGCCGGCAATACCGGAGCGTTGAAGTATCTGATTGATCGCTACCAGCATATGGCATTTACGCTGGCATACAGGGTGCTTAATGACGAAGGGGAAGCAGAAGAGGTATGTCAGGATGCCTTTCTGAAAGCCTACAAATCACTCGGAAGCCTGAAAAACCATGCGCATTTTTCAACCTGGCTTTACAGTATTGTTTATCATTCAGCTATTTCGGCCGTGCGGAAACGGAAAATTCATTTTGTTTCCATCGAGCAGAAAGGAAACACTAATCTGAGCGAGCTGACCGAGGACGAGGGGGATGGTACGGACGAGATTGGCCGGGATCAACTGGATAAGGCCCTGCTGAAGCTTGATGAGACGGACCGGGTAATTGTTTCCCTGTACTATCTTCAGGATTACGATGTCAGGACTTTGTGCGGGGTTACAGGACTCTCTCCTTCCAACGTAAAGATTCGTTTGTTCAGAGCCAGAAAAAAGCTGTACGAAATTTTATCCTGTTATGTTTATGAAAAATAGCCAAAAAACCAGGGATATGGATGATGAATTGAGAAAAATCTTCCTTAATGCGGGAATACGGGAAGCTCCTGAGGGATTTTCCGGGAGGCTCATGAACCTGATTGCGGCTGAATCAGAGAAACCGGTAAAAACAGATTCTCCTGTCATCAGCCGCGGCATCTGGTATAGCATAGCACTCCTGGCAACTCTGAGCCTGCTTCTGGCGGGTTTCTTCGGGAAAAACACTTCCGGCTCGTCCGGTTTCATCACCGGTTTCATAAATAACGTACTGCAGAACCTGCCGGTGGTCAGAATTCCATTGCCTGATTTTCCTCTCTGGCCGGTATTTCTGAGCTTTGTATCGTTGATTGTATACCTTTCTGAAGATTATCTGATAAGGCAATTCATTAGGAGAAAACATTAAATAAAAAACGCTCTGGCAGGTTCCCGGAGCGTTTTTTAAAGTGTCAGGCTATTTATTTCTTTTTAGGTGTTTCAGCTTTTTTTACATCAAGCAGTTCAACGGTAAAAATAAGCAGGGAGTTGGGTGCAATTTTTTCCGTAGGAGGTCTCATTCCGTATGCCATATCAGGAGGAATGAACAATTTGTAGCGTGAGCCGGCAGGCATCAGCTGAAGTCCGCGCGACCAGCCGGGTATAACCTGGTTCAAATGAAACTGGGCCGGGACAGAATCGTTCATATTGCTGTCAAATACCTCGCCGTTCAAAAGAGAACCTTCATATTTCACGGTTACCAGATCCTCAGGTCCTGGTTTGGGCCCGGTACCAAGCCGTTCAACTTTGTACTGCAATCCTGTTGAATCAGTCATAACACCTTCTGCTTCCTTATTTTTTGCCAGAAAATCTTCGGCAGCCTTTTTATTGTCATCAGCCTGTTTGTAGAACTTCTTGGTGAAGTACTCCTGAATGTACATTAATACCTGCGACTTGTCGGTGGTCACCTTTTTATCAAGAGCATCCTTTGCCCCCATAGCAAAGGCGTTAATGTTAATAAAGGAGTCCGTTCCATTGGTAAGCAGATACTGATTGGCCAGATGAACACCAATGTAGTAGCTTACAGAATCTTCTGCATTTTTAAGGGCTACACTGGGAATCTTTTTATTGCCGCAGGAACTTAATACCAATAATGATACCAGAATAAGAGAATAATGCTTCATAATACGTTGAAATTTTAATTACAGATTATTGATTTGGTGATTGTTCTTCTTCGACAGGTGTTTCATTCTTCTGAACCGAAATGAGTTCGACATCGAAAATGAGCACCTGATTGGGCTTAATGCCACTGTTTGGCGGAGGATTTTCTCCATAGGCCATGTCGGGAGGAATGAAAATTCTCCATTTGGATCCAACCTTCATCAGCTGAAGTGCTTCAGTCCAGCCACGGATTACTCCGTTCAGAGGGAAAGTAACGGGTTCGCCGCGTTCCACAGAGCTGTCAAAAACCTTCCCGTCGGTGGTCATGCCGGTATAATGCGTGGTTACATAGTCTGTTTCCAGAGGTTTCTCACCGGTACCTTCCTTAAGAACCATATATTGCAATCCGCTGGGAAGGGTTACCACGCCTTCTTTCTTGCTGTTTTCCTCAAGAAACTTTTTGCTTTCCTTCAGATAGGCAGCATTTTCAGCAGCAAAAGTTTTTGTAAGATAAGCCCGGATGATATCATTGGCAGCCGATTCGTCAAACAAAGGCTTTGCATCCTGCGAAATCATTTGCCGGATTCCGGTTACCAGCAAATCTGTATTGACATTGCTGAGGTTGTTTTGCTTAAGACTGTTTCCCAGACTTAAACCAAGGGCATACGAAACGGAATCGAGTTCGTTCTTAAGCTGGATGGTCCCTTTTTTTGATGGTTTCTGCGCAAAGAGGATGCAGGGAACCATCAGAAGCATGAGGATGATGGATTTTTTCATGAATCAAGTAGCATTTAAAATGAAGATGTAAAGGAAGCGAATTTATTCGGGATTTTATAGAAAGTCGGCTGTTTTTTTTCCTCTTCCTTCAACCATTGGCTATATCTTTCTTGCTCTCAGCATTTCCCGCTTTCCGGGCGCCCCTGGCAGGCGCTCCGTCCGGAATCCTGCTTCCTGCATATTCCTCCTTACCTGGCCTTTGGCAGCATAGGTAACCAGAATGGAGGAAGACGCCATGAGGGAATGCAGGCGGTCAAAAATGGGCTTCTGCCATAATAAAGGCTGTACAACCGGTGAGAAGGCATCAAAATACACGAGGTCAAAACGGTGATTCGTCTCAAAATGTTCCAGCCGGGTTTTGTGCTTTATCAGATAAAAATCAGGAACAATAGATACTTCTGTTTCCCATGGTGCCTCATGAAGCTTAATAAACCAGGCAGACGGATCACCAGGCAGCAGGGCAGGGTAGTTCAGCAGGCGAACCGTTTCCATGGATAAAGGAAAAGGTTCAAGTGCCACATAGTGCACCTTCTGCCCTGTTCGGGCTGCCTCCTGAAGGGTCAGCAATGCATTTAGTCCCGTCCCGAACCCAACTTCCAGCAGAAAAATTTCTTTTTTGTTAATTGCCTGAAAACCATGCCGGAGAAATACATGTAACGACTCAGTAATGGCTCCGTGGACGGAATGATAGGTTTCCCCCGTCCGGCTGTCGGCAATACTGTGTGAGCCATCAGCCGTCAGTACTATTTTTTGCTGATCTGAATGAGCCATTGAACTGCAAATGTAAACATCCTGGTCAGACTAAGGAAAGAGCTGGCAGCAGTTTGTTTACGAAAGATGCTGATTTAATGATAAATTATTAGATTATAAAAATCTAATAAAATATTTAAGAAAAATTTTATAAAATATTATAAATCAAAATATAAATTTTTATTTTTGTTATATAAATTATTTAAATAATATAAAATGAATACGAAAATAAGCTATTTTTTATATTATTCTTCCAACATACCATCCAAAAAGGGTACAAAAAAGATTTACTGCCGGGTAAGATGCGGAGAAAGAGTTCGTGTATTCAGTTTGAACAGGGAGGTACAGGTGGAACATTGGGACCGAAAGTCGGGAAGGGTTTCCGGTCGGGTCCCCGGAGCTCCCCTGATCAACGGATATCTTAATATGGCTGAACAATCCATCAGAGCAATCTGTGTTCAACATCCGTCCGCGCTGGAATACAGAAAAACCTTTCATAAGCTCTTGCAGGAAGAAATTGCCCGGAGGCAGACCGACTTTCATGAAGCCTTTCTGAACTTTCTTGAGCAAAGGAGCAGGGGTTATACGCTTTCAACCGTACGGAAGTGGAAATCCCTGCTGGGCTTGCTGGAAAAATTCGCCTCAACGTCAGGTGGAACGTTGACTCTTCCCGGCATGCATGCATCGTTTCTTACATCCTTCCGTTCCTATCTTTTTCATGTCTGTGATCAGAGTGACCAAACTGTAGCAGCTTATTTCAGAATGCTGGGCTCCTTTCTGGAATGGGCGGGAAAGCACGGGTACATGACAGATACTCCGCGTCACGATGTTCGCGGATTGCTCTATCCTGCCGGATATAATAAGAACGAACAGATCTGGCTTACTGAAGAGGAAGTGACCAGATTGCAGGAGTTCATTCAAAGCGGGGTAAATCAACCGGAGGCAGTTCTTCTTCTCACTGTCTGCTATACAGGCTTACGGGCTGAAGAAATCCGGCTGTTGAAAAGGGATTCTCTTTCGGATGCAGTGCTCCATGTGCCGGGAAAGAGGGAAAGAAATATTTATCTTTCAGAAAATGAAAAAGATACCATACGATTGTTTCTGGGGTTTCTTGCCGACGGATATTACGGCCGTCCTTATCAGGCAAAACTGAATGCAATGCTGCGCAGTGGTGCCCTGAAGGCCGGGTTGCAAAGAAATGTTACCCAGATCCGGAATAAACTGGGAGAGCCACAGGTGAGGGAATTTCCTTTCTGGAAACTGGTCACCATGGAATCTGCCCGGCGAACTTTTTTGTACCGGTTAAAGCAAAAAAACCTGCCGATGGACAAGCTGCTGGAAATGTCGGGTTGCACTTCTCCGGCAGCATTGGCAAAGTATTTCTGAGGCAAAAGCAGTGTGAAGGGTTAATGCTGTACAACAAAGTATTTGTTCTTCAGCGTTTTTCCCTGCGAGGTATTCAGCCGTAAGAGGTAAATCCCGTTGGGAAGATTTCCGACATAGATTGGATAGGAAAGGCAGTTTTCGCGGAGATTTCCTTCCAGTATGGTTCTTCCGGTAATGCTGATGATCCGGAACAGCAGTTTTTCGTTCAGTCCGCTGGTGGAGACATACAGTACCTGCGAAACAGGCACAGGCCAGAGGGTAAATGGGGTGGTGTCAGGCGGCGGAGTAATGCCGGTTCTTCTGAAGGTTACCTGCAATGTGTCGTCCTGCGGGAAGGCATCCCGGGGATGGCTAAGCCATGCTGTAAGGAGATAATCGCCGGCGACAGTGAGTTCAACGGGTTGAGGAAACTCAAAATCGTAGGAATTTCCGGGCAGAAGCTCCAGTTCCGCCACGGCCATCATAGGGTCACCGTTGTTAATGGATATGTAAACTGTCGGATTGCTGACAGGTACCTGACTTCGGTTAAGAATACGGATTAGAGGACGGACAAATTCGCCCCAGGAGGAGTCTTTTGCCGGCCGGAGTATTTCAGCGAGGCGCAGATTGGCTGTGGTATCGGTAATGGCGGGAACCATCAGCAGATTGTCAATCCATGCAGCATCCTTTCCCCGGCTGGTGTTATTGTCTTTGCTGTATTTCCAGGTAAAAGTATGCCATCCCTGACTTACCGGCCATGATGCGCTGGTCCAGGGGATAGTTCCGCTCCTGCGGAGGACTTTCTCCTCGTCCATCAGAAAATCAAAGAAATCATAGCCTGATTCTGATGATACGCGATAGGCAAAAGCAATCTTTCCGTTTTCAGGATAAAATACACGGATTTGCATGACAGAGGATTTCGAATCGCCGGTTACTCCCGATCTGGCACAGTAGCGGCCTTCATAGGGCATCCAGGTGTCAGGCATCCAGTCGGAATCACCTCCCATAACATAGGGAAGATGATGCAGTGAACCCGATTCATAGTCGTCGCTGATACCGCCGGTGAAAAGGGTAAGGGTCTTTTCGGTTGGGTATCCGTCCACGTCGGATGAAACCTTAAGTTGTACGGAATCGCCTTCTGAGAGGCTTTCATGAACAACGCCCCCGGTCGTTAGCAGGGCAGAATCGCCGGACGCAAGTGATTGTACCGTAATTGTCTGGGAGAGAAGTGTTACTCCGTCGTTGAGTGCAGCAACAGCAAATGGCCAGGAGTTCATCAGACTGCTTCCGGTGTTGGTCACAAGGACGTTCAGGAAGAAATGCTCTCCGGGATCGGGTGAATAATTTCCGTTGCCTGTCTGGCTGTCGTCATAAATGATCCGGCAAATTTCGGGTTTGGGTGCGTACAGGGTAAGCGGGAACAGGGATGTCCATGACCCGGCAGTAGCGGATGCTGTGAGGTGCATCAATACGGCATGCTTGTTGGGTACAATATCCGAAACCTTGATCCGAAAGCCGGTATCGGAAAAAAGTTCCTGTCCGGCCATTATGGAATTGATCACAAGGACGGAATCAATTACACGAAGCAGGCTGTCGTTCGAATGAAGGGTGAGTTTCAGGTTGGCTGCTTCGCTCTTGCCAATGTTCTTTATGCGGATTCCCATGGAGAGGACTTCGCCGCGTTCGGCCCTATGGTTGTAAGAAACGCTCTGCAGTTCGTTCAGTGTGTCACCGGTGTAAACAATGCAGGCACCGGAAAGACTGGTAACCGGAATCCCTGCAATGACGGGTTTCCGGTTTGGTTTGCTGACAAAGAGAGTCACTGTATCGCCTGCATGCAACGGCTCAAAGGAAAAGGACGCAAGCCCCTGTTTCCCGGTGGTTGTGGCATCAAATGGTTCCCCGTTCAGGCTAAGAGATGCATAGGCATCCGGTTCTGCAGGAAGGGTCAGGCTGTTAATGCCTTCCGGAAGGGATTCCGGATAAAGACAAGCCTGAGGTTCAGGTTTGCGAAGATATACCGGCAGGGAGGGATCACCCAGAAGATGGTAAACTTCCCAGTAATACCGTGTACGGGATGATCCGCTTTCCATCACGGCCAGATTCCCGGCAAAAATGATCTGCCCCAGAGTTGTATACCACTCCGTGATATCCTCTCCATGCGTATGGAAAAGACGGTCAAATGCCCCCGGCGAAGTACTTTCATATTCGGGATGGGCCGATATGGTGCCAACTCCCACCGCCCAGTAATAGTCTTCATCCCAGTATGTGTCGTTGGTCCCTCCGATATGGCCCACAGCTCCTCTGCCGGCCGGGCGAAGAAGTGCCTCGCCGAAACTCTGTTCATACCCGAATGCATTGGTTCTGCAGCCATTGGTAATTACTACCGGGTATTTATGCCAGTTCTTCAGGGAATCCAGGTCGGTGGTGGTGATGTTGGGATTCATCCAGCGGTCGTCTTCTCCATGC
Source organism: Bacteroidales bacterium (assembly GCA_012517825.1). Classification (NCBI taxonomy): domain Bacteria; kingdom Pseudomonadati; phylum Bacteroidota; class Bacteroidia; order Bacteroidales; species Bacteroidales bacterium. Next base: position 44,979 of record JAAYUG010000147.1, read on the forward strand.
CCGGTATAATTAATAAACCCGACTCCCCGGTTCATCAGCTTAAGAATGGAATCGCGCAGGGAGCCGGATTCGGGATGAAGAAATAGGTGGGCATTCACCCCGTTGGAGGAATTGAAATAATTTGCGGATGCATAATTAATTTGTCCGTTTCCATAAGTAGGAGCATAGGTATAGTCAACCCCGGCTATCAGCATGGCTGTATCAAGATACTCTGTTGAAGGAAGGAGGCATTTTTCGTATTCAATTGTCTTATCGAGCTGATTTTTAAGTTGCTCAGGCGTGCGGGCTGACATGCGTCCGTAATAGACTTCCGGCAGATAATCGTTGTTTCCGTTATATTCTGCATAATAGAGATCGGTCAGATGGCCTGATGTTTTTCCGTAAAAGGCAGGAATTACCTCATGGTCTCCGCAGATCAGGAGGTAGGTGGGGGGCGGATTGTCGGCAGAGGAATTCATGAAAATTTCCCTGAGCTTTTCGTGCATAGCTTCCGCGGTATTCCCGACCCCGTTTTCTCCTTTGTACACCACGGTTATGTGGTATCCGATCTGTTTCTTCCATTTGATAAAGGGCTGCAGAACCTGCCGGAACATGGTGTCGGCCAGAATTACGTAGGATATGGGCATACGCGTCATGGTGTCTTTCAGTTGCTGCCCCAGGTATAATATCTTGTGCTGCAGCATCTTGTTAATGAGAGCCGACTTTGCACCTTCTGAGGGCGTGAAGCCTTCTTCCGGCTGAATTCTTATTTTTCGGATAATACGGAGCGTGCCTTGTACCGGATTGTAATATACCGGCCTGATGGTAAGCAATCCTATGGGCTCCCCGCTCAAGGTGCCCTGTTTTATCATTGTCACACAGGCGGAGTCAGGGTACCATGCATCCCGCTGGTAGGTTCTGATATCTGCGGTAAAAAGAGGTGAACTGCTTTCGGCTCCGGTTAACACCGGCTGAGGAATGGGAAGCAGCGGAACAGCGGGTACCGGCAGGGAAAGGAGTGTATCAGACTCAATTACAAAGTGAAAGTTTTTTATGTTCCGCAACGATATCAGCTGATGAAAGACAGGCAAAAAAGGCTGCCCCGGAAGGTCGTCTTTTCCCATGCCCCGGCTATGCACTGTGAAGTAAGTTTGCCCCGAAACCTTAACAGTATCCAGGATCAGGGAGGGAGTTAAAAACACCAGTTCCTTGCCTGTCGCTGCATTTTCCTTTAGCAAGACAGCCTGTTCACTTCCTGCCGAAATCTTGATTCCCTGGCCATTCACAGCAAGTAACAGGAAATGCAACAGGATAAAACAGACCGCTTTTCTGGACAGAAATATCATAAACAGCAACAGAACCTTTACGAATGTAAATCATTTTGGGAAATTTGACCATAAAACCAGCCCTAATGTGACGAACATCGTAAATATGTATTTGAATGAAAATTAAATTCCAATAGGTTTTTTGAGGTAATGTACTGAAAATAAGTATTTTAGTATTTAAATTAATTTAGACCGAATTTTTTACGAATGACGGATAGAAAACGAGGCAGTTTGGGTACTTTTAAACAAACTGTAATTTCCGGATATGAAAAACATTTACCGTTTATTATCAGGTTCGACATTCGCGGCAATAGTTTTCTGCTGTATTTTGTTGCATTCAGGTGTGACTTTCGGGCAGAATGTTGCTGTAACCGATGTCGATGGCTACAGTCCGCATGCTTCAGCCATACTGGACGTGAATTCTACCTCCAGGGGCTTTTTGCTTCCCCGGCTTACCACAGCGCAGATGAATGCTATCAGCGCTCCTTCCGTGGGTTTGCTTGTATTCAATACCACGGCGAATGCCGTATATATGTTCAACGGCACAACCTGGGTGAGCTTGCTTTCGTTTGGCGTTTCGAGCCTGACAGCGCCTGACGGAAGTCCTTCCAATGCATTGGTTGTCGATAACAACGGGAACATTGGCATCAATCAGACGGTGCCTTCTGCTTTATTGCATATAAAAGGAACCGGAAGCCAGCCTGACAACTACCTGCGGCTGGAGGCCAACACAGGAGGGTATTACGGCAATATTTTCTATGATTCCCAGGGAATGAAGTTTCGCACCAGGAATGCGGGGAATGGCTTTTATTTTCAGAACAGTGCCGGTAAAACAAATTTTGCTCTTCTGGATAACGGGTGGATAGGTATTGGCAGTTCAACACCCCAGGGTAAGTTTGAGATTCAGGGTGATGCATCGATGAACGCTGATTCGGCGCTTTTTGTTGTGAAAAACCGTAATGGAGAGCCTGTTTTTGTTGTTTATGAGCAGGGGGTAAGAATTTATATTGAAGACCTTCCGGGAAAAGGGGGCAAGGGTGGTTTTGCTATCGGTGGCCGGTCTCCTTCCAAGGGAGCCCTCACGGGTGATATTATGCTGGTTACGCCTGACAGTGTGCGAATAACTTTGGAAGAGCAGATTGCCAAGGGAGGAAAGGGAGGATTTGCCGTAGGGACACGTACCCCCACCAAAGG
>JAAYUG010000148.1 GCA_012517825.1 Bacteroidales bacterium
AACAAAGGGGTAGCGTAGTAATTTCCATATACCTGGAGATTACGGTAGCCAACCCTTGCCGTGTAGGCATAGCGCAGAGGCGAAAGGTTAAAATCATCACGGATTTTGTCTTTTTGTTTTCCATCCAGTTTATAGATTACCTTGGTATGGCTTCCGAGTTTAAGTCCTCCCACCACACCTACCGAAAAATACAGACGTTTCTTCGGAGGGCCCGGGAACTGGAATTCCAGCAAAAGAGGCAGGTTCAGGTATGTGGTAGCCAGTTTGGTTTTTTCCAGATTAATTCCGCGGGCACCGTAATCGAGCGATACGGTATTTCCCAGACTGTCCTTGGTAATGCTGTTGTTCCCGTCAAAATGGTAATTGTTGAAGGCAAAACCAAGTCCGGTAACCAGCCCGATTTTATCAGAATACAAGCCGAAACTCTGTTCGAACAGATTGAGGTTATAATTCCAGGACTTGCCGGTATTCAGGTCCATGAAGCGGTTTTCGTCGGTGCGCGACATGCTGAAATCCCTGTCAACAAAGTTATTCAGACCGAAGGCAAATCCGGCCCAGTGTCCTTTCATCCTTGGATGGGAGGTTTTTTCTCCATGGTCTTCACCTTCCGTTTCAACTTCAACTTCTTCAGGAGCTTTTTCATCAGGCTTTTTATCTTCGTCAATTTCTGTCACTTTTACAATGGTCTCCGGGCCGTCTTCAATAATGGCAATGCCTTTTTTCCCGATTTTCAGGCGGACAGTGTCTTTCTTGTTATCGGCTGACACAATGATGACTCTTTCAGAAGAAGTACTGTCGGAAAGTTCATCCGGTTTTTCAGTGCCTGCGATCCCTGACGAATCAGAATCCTGCATGTAAGCCGGAATGACAAATGCTGTAAACACCAGCATTAATAGTAAACGTTTCATAGTTTTAATCATTAGATTCAACAATCTGAACAGGTTATTCTGTCAGTATGACGGACAGGAGGAGGATTTGTTACAGGGTTCAGTTATTTTTTTTAACCGGAGCCGACAATGCAAACAGGGGGGATTCAAAATCCACGGCAATGAGATTTCCGTCGGGGCCATATTTTTTGTCGAGGCGGATTTTTGCTCCGGTAAGTTTGCCCAGGCCATTGACACCAGCTTCAGCAATGTCCCACAGGGTAATTGGTGTTTTGTCGTTTGCTGATACCGGCTTGATTCGCTTCCTTATTTCCATGGCGGCAAGTTCAGTCAGGGACAAATATTCTTCACGAGGTTTTTGCTGAAGGGTTGACGAAGGTGTTCCGGTCAGTGCTGCCTGCATTCCCAGCGAGGGATACGTATAAGGAACAGGCTGGAGAGGAATCGGCTGAACTTCTTTCAGCGCAAAATCCTCTTTAGTTTCATTTGACTTTTGTGCTTGCGTAACCCGGGTCTTCCCCTCGGGCATTCCTGATTTTTCTGCCGTTGCGGTGTATTCCGGTTTGCCGGAGTTAACGGGCTGATCTACGGTACGGATTTCTTCAGAAGGTTTTTCTGCAGCAGGAACCTGAACAACGGTTGTACCGGCTGAAGGATGTGTTTCTGAAAAAGGTCTTTCCAGCAACAGGTACAAACCGGCCAGCAAGAGGAAGGAAGCGGCGGCTGCAAAAGCATTTCTGTAATACAAAAGGGTCCTTTTTCTGCCGCGGTATAATGCTTTTCTGGAGGGAAAGCGTATGGAAAGATCAGGAGAAAGGTGTACTTTCCGGAAAAGTTCAAGATCCTTTTGTTTTTCAGGGTGCTGGGTTAAATAGAGTTCCAGATTTTGCTCCTGACGCATGGTCAGAAGATTTTCTGACGAAGCAACGGCAAATTCTTCAAAATTATCAGCCGTAACTCTGGTCTTCAGTGCGAAATCCTTGTGAAGGGTGTTTTTCCCGGTAAAGGATTCATTTCCCGGAGTAAGGGAAAATTTGTCAATTTCAGAGAGCAATTCTTTCAGGTCAGGATTTTCACGGAGAAAGGCAAGAAAGAGGATGGTATCCTCGGGCGAAAGTTTTCCGTCGAGAAAGTCAGCTGCGTATACTTCAAAATTTTCTCTTGTAATCATATCAGATGACATTTTCGAGGCTTCCAATATAGTTTTTCAGAAAAACCCGTCCTCTGAAAATATATACCTTCACCTGGGATTCGCTAAGGCCGGTAATACGGGCAATTTCTTCATAGGAGTATCCTTCATAGTCGCGCAGCAGTATAACAGCTTTCTGAACTTCCGGAAGGCGGTTCATAGCTTCATGAAGAATTTCATTCAGGTCGCTGTAATGGGTATTGTGTGTGTCCATTTCATTTGGCATTTCATCGGTGAATTCCTGGCGGCTATCCTTTCGCAGTATGTCAATCATGGTATGGTAAGCGGCTGTAAACAGGTAACTTTTTGCTTTGCTGAATTCAACCGTATCGGCCCTGGTCCAGAGTTTTTCAAAGGTATCCTGCACAATATCCTTTGCCCTTTCCGCATCCCTGAGATTCTTCAGAACGAAGCGGTACAGGCTGTCGGCATACTGGTCTACACACAGGTTATATTCGTCAGTGGTCATGTTCTGGCCGGTAGTGTAAATAAGACGAATGTAACCAAGAAATGTTACACCTGAGAAGGAAATTATTTTCCGGCGCAATCAAAAAAGGTACTGACGGGTGTTTTTTGTGAAGGCCCGTGAATTGAAAAAAAATACAGCCGACTGTTACCAATGGCCAGCCGGCTGTATTGGAAAAGCTTCTGAACTCAGAACGGGATGCCTGCCCTGAAAAAGATCACATCCAGAATCAGCCCCAGAAGGAAAAGTGAACCAAACTGACGGTTATAAACGAATGCATAACTGACAAGATACAATGGCCAGCTTCCTTTTGGGATATCGTCAGGTTCTGACGAAGGACGGGGTCTGGAAAATATACGGATGGTTTTAAACAGTTTTGGCAGGGCAAGCAATATGATCAGCACCGAAGCACCAGTCATTCCTGTTATGACAATCATTGCTACCAAAAGATACTGAAGTATTAAAAGACTGATGGTAAGGTACCTGGCCGATTTTTCTCCAACAATCACCGGCAGGGTACGAACGCCTTTTTCCTTATCTTCCTTAAGTTTGTCAATGTGTTTGCCGAGAAGCACCGATGTCGGACCGAGCGCATAAACAAGACTGATCCATAATACGCTCCAGTCCCATCGGCCGCCTGAGACCACAAGGAAAGTGCCTCCTACCATGAGAGGTCCCCACACCAGAACAACCGAGGGTTCCCCGAGCCCGTAATACTTGAGCGGCCATGTGTAAAACAAAAGGAAAAAGAGACCCGCCAGCATAAATACCAGGGCCGGAAATCCTGAATGAATGACAAGATACAAGCCTATGGCTGTTGCAAGTGCACCTGAAATAAAAATGTAGGTGAGAAACTGCCGGGGGTTCAGGAGTCCGTGCTCAAGCGCCTGAGGACCGTATTGGGCACGGTAATAATTGTTATGGTCAATCCCTTTCCGGTAATCCACATAATCGTTGATCAGATTGTTGGTGGCATGGGCAAGGACAAGGCCTGTCAGTGCAAGCAGGAACATGAACGGAGAGAAGGAACCTGTCCGGAAGGCCAGAAGCCCCCCTATACCTGCTGAAAGTGCCGTCATTACAAACACGGCTGAACGGCTGGCAATCAGCCATCGGGAAATGATATCCAGATGGTTCCATTCTTCCTTCGAAATCCGGGGAATGACTCTCAGAGCCTTCCCCCACATAGCTACATTTATCATAACACGCTGATTTATTTGTTATAGTTGTAACAACAACCGACAAAAGAAAAAGGTTCAACTTCAAAATTTTATATCGCATTCAGAGATTTTTTTTACTTTTAACTTTTTGAAATATATTTTTGCACCGAATAAAATTTCAGAAATATGGCTGAACATATTGGAGAAATTATCCAGGTTATTGGTCCGGTTGTTGACGTCAGTTTTGAGAATGCAGGCGGGGACCTCCCGAAGATACATGATGCACTGGAAGTGATGCGGGACAATGGCGAGGTTCTGATTGTTGAATGCCAGCAGCATATAGGAGAAAACAGTGTTCGGGCCATTGCCATGGATTCAACCGACGGGTTGTACAGGGGGATGAAAGTCCGGGCTACGGGTGGTGCCATCAAAATGCCCGTTGGTGAGCAAATCAGAGGTCGTTTGCTGAACGTTACCGGCCAGCCGATTGACGGATTGGGGAAATTCAGTATGGAAGGAGGGTATGAGGTTCATGGTAAACCGCCTAAGTTTGAGAATCTGAGTACAGAAACGGCCATACTATTTACCGGTATTAAGGTTATCGATCTGCTGGAGCCTTACGCCAAAGGAGGAAAGATCGGGCTTTTCGGCGGTGCCGGTGTAGGAAAGACGGTCATCATCATGGAACTGATCAATAATATAGCCAAAAAATATTCCGGACTTTCGGTTTTTGCCGGAGTTGGAGAGCGAACCCGTGAAGGAAATGATCTGCTGAGGGAAATGATTGAATCGGGAGTAATCCGCTACGGTGAAGGATTCCTTAAGTCAATGGAAGAAGGGGGCTGGGATCTGTCAAAAATAGACCAGGAAGAACTGCGCCGGTCGCAGGCAACTCTGGTCTTCGGACAGATGAATGAGCCGCCCGGAGCCCGTGCAACCGTTGCTCTTTCGGGCCTTACTATTGCCGAATCGTTCCGTGACGGTGATGAGAAAAGCGGAGGCAGGGATATTCTTTTCTTTGTTGACAATATTTTCCGTTTTACCCAGGCAGGTTCTGAAGTATCGGCGCTTTTGGGCCGTATGCCTTCGGCTGTAGGATACCAGCCAACCCTTGCCACGGAAATGGGGCTTATGCAGGAACGTATTACTTCCACCAAACGGGGCTCCATTACTTCGGTTCAGGCAATTTATGTTCCGGCTGACGACCTTACTGACCCTGCCCCGGCAACAACCTTTGCCCACCTCGATGCCACTACGGTGCTCGACCGGAAAATCGCAGAGCTGGGAATTTATCCTGCGGTAAATCCCCTTGACTCCACTTCGCGCATTCTGACTCCGGGCATTGTTGGCAAGGAACATTATGAAACGGCACAAAAGGTCAAGGAAATACTGCAACGGTACAAGGAATTACAGGATATTATTGCCATTCTCGGAATGGATGAACTTTCGGAAGAAGATAAACTGGTGGTGCACCGGGCAAGAAGAGTGCAGCGGTTTCTCAGCCAGCCGTTCCATGTGGCATCGCAGTTTACCGGAATTCCGGGTGTGCTGGTGTCCATTGAAGACACCATCAAGGGTTTCAATATGATATTGAACGGCGAGGTGGATAAATATCCTGAAATGGCTTTCAACCTTGTTGGAACAATTGAAGATGCCATTGAGAAAGGGGAGAGAATGATATCGGAAGCCAAAAAATAAACGGGGATGAAGCTGGATATAGTCACACCCGAAAAAAATGTATTCTCAGGCAAAATCAGCCTGATATCGGTACCCGGAGCAGAAGGATGCTTTGAAGTACTGCCCAACCATGCTCCTATTTTAAGCCTTCTGGAAGAGGGAAAAATTAAGGTTATTACCGAAGACGGTCAAAAACTTATCTTTCAGATTGAAAGCGGAGTGATTGAAGTAAAGAGCAACAAAATCATTGTTCTTGCTGAGAAGCTGAAAGAAGTTACCGGCCAGTGAGCGAAAGCTATTTTCTGACAAAGATAAAATCACCGCCTTCATCGCCTGTTTCACGTATTTCTCCGAACTGGGGAATCTGATTGTTTGCACTGTTGTTAATCACTGCGGTTTTAAAACTGTAAAACAGTTGTTCGGCGGAAATGAACTTTTTATCGTTGTTCTGAAGCCTCTTGATCAGGTACTCAATAAACACACTCCGGTCGGGTACGGCATTCAAGGCACCGCTTGTCATGGCCTTGCGGCTGGGGTAGCGGTAAAGTTCCTGGATGTCGGCTGAAGCGTCTGTAAAGGCTTCCCGTGTTTTAAAAATCGACCCGCCGAAGCAGGCATCAGTAATCAAAAGAGTATGCCGTGCATTGATCCCTCCGATATAGGTTTTCAGATCAGCATTGGAAAACCAGGTTCCCCTGTTTTTTTCGGAAGCATCAACCGGAAGCCAGAAACCCTGCTTCAGCTTTTCATCCCAATGACCATGTCCGGCATAAAAAATCAATAGATTGTCATCAGGAGTTACTTTTTCAACCAGGTCGTCCAGTGCTTTGGTAATCTGCTGGCGCCGGGGATTGCTCAGAAGAATAACATTTTCTCGGCTGAAGGTATAGAATTTGGTGAGTACATCATACAATGCCTGCGCATCTTTAACCGGCTGGTCAAGGTCATTGATATTCGGGTCCAGATAGTCCTGTATTCCGATGATCAAAGCATAATATTTTCCGCGGTTGATTTCTTCCTGGAATTGGGTTCCCAGAGTGGACTCCACGCTGATTCCATTCCTGCCATCCGTAAGAGGTACCGGAAAATCTTCCGTTTTTGACTGGGAGGAGGCTTTTGCCTGAGCTGAAACCGGTTCATTATCGTCTATGTCAAGTTTCCCTTTTTCTGCCCATACTCTGGAAGCAATCTGGGGTGTGATGATCTGAACACTGGCAGTTGTGGTTTCGGCAAATTGCTTCCGGCCCTCCATATTGGTTATCTGGTGCAATGCCTTAACTCCATAGCCGGCGGCAGGATTAAATTCAACAAAACAGGAACGTCCCGGAAAAGTCTCAATAACAAGCCGGTCAATTTCCTGGCCCTTTTTGTCAGTTACCCGTAGAATCAGTTTTTCAGAGTAAGCAATGCCAACAACGATCCATTTCCCTTTTGATTCCTGCGTGACAGCCGGATTGATTCCTTCGAATGTTCCGATATACTTGTCGCCGAAGTAAACCTTAAAGTCTTTGTCGCTGTTGGTTGATTTCTTCAATCGGTTGATATAGACAATAACATCTTCCTGCGGCTGCTGGGAAAATAAGGGAACAGCTGCCACCAGCAGAAGAAGGAGCAAGGAGAGTTTTTTCATGCGGTTTGGTTTTCTTAAACAGAACGGGAAAAGAAATGATTTCCAGTACAATATTACGAAAACAATCAGAAATGGTTACATTATTTGCATATCAGACGGTTGGCGCTCAGCAACACCAGGCTGATACATAAAATCATTCCGGGGATGCTGAAAAACGAAGTTTTGAGACATCCCCGGAAAAAAAAGACAAAAAACCGAAACTTATTTCTTCAGCTTACCCAGACGGGCAGTTACTTTCACCTTGGTGGTTTTTATGAAAATCTGATTGACAGTTTCTGTTTCAAATTGAGGATACAAAACAATGTCGTAGCCCGGGTTGTCCTTGATCATGTTGTAGATAGCGTACATGTTGACCCGTTTGGCAAGAAAGGAACCGATGATGGGAATTTCAAACCCTGAAATTCCGGAAACTTCTCCCATTTTTTTATCAAAAAGGCGTGCCCAGTCAATGCCAAGGATTTTAACTTCCGTGGCTTCTCCTGAAACCTGGTCAGAATACTCGAAATCACCCTTGTTGAATTCAATATAATTATTGGGTGTTTTCATGGAATGGGAGGATACTGTACATTGTGCAAACAACAATGCAACTACTCCCGCAATAAGAAACAGTTTTAAAAATTTCATAGGCTTATTCATTTTGGTTAGAAAATACTGTTAGGCCTTTCAAAGGTAAGATATTTCACAAATCTGGCAAATGGGAACAAAATCAATAAAATATTACATAATGAATAGTAACTTAAGCAAATAGATGAAATTACCATTCGGTAGGCAATGATAAACGAACAGCTTTAATTGATAAATAAACAGACATTTTCCATAAAATTTGCCGTAATTTGCAGTTACTATCATCAGCATAATGAACAGGAAAGCATCAGTTATTACGTTACATTCTCACATACAGGAAGATCCAGTTCTTCCGGAGAGGATGCATTTAATGCGATTACTGGCTATGATTCTGGTTTCCGGAATATTTTTTCTTGGGAGCGGGGTTTCAGAAGCTCAGGTTGAAACGGATTTTCCGGCGTCCGACGGATTGACCGTGCATGCTGATGAATATATTCTGAGCGATACACTACCGTATATAGTGTTGTTTCATCAGACTGGTTCCAGCAGGGGAGAATACAAAGAAATTGCACCACGTTTTGTGCGCATGGGATTCAACTGCCTGGCGGTGGATCTCAGAACAGGGGGTGAAAAGAATTATGTCAGGAATATAACTGCCATGAACGCAAGAGGGGCAGGATTGCAACCGGGTTATTACGATGCCCTGTACGATATCCGGGGTGCTGTTTCGTATGCGGAAGGGAAGAGCAAAAAACCCATTATTCTGCTGGGCAGTATGTTTTCAGCCTCCCTCTGTCTGGTTGAGGCGGTCAATAATCCGCACGTTTCAGCAGTAATTGCCCTGAGTCCGGGTGAATATTTCGGCCGCCGAATTTCGGTAACCGATTCGATGCAGTTTCTTGACAAGCCGGTTTACGTTTATTCCACCCAGGAGGAACATCCGTATGTTGCCCGCATCTTTGAAAAAACAAGGGGCCAGGCTGTTACCATGGTTCAGCCGGTTAATGTTCCCGGTCATCAGGGATCCGCGGCATTGCTGAAAGAAAATCCTGAAAGTCACGAACTATGGCTTGCCCTGATGATATTCCTGAACAAACTTTTTCTGAGTGCCCAATGACCGTCAAGTTTCTGATTATCCGGTTCAGTTCCATCGGAGATATTGTTCTAACAACACCGGTTATCCGGTGCCTTAAAAAACAGGTTGAAGGGGCTGAAATTCATTATCTGACCAAACCGGCGTATGCTTCTGTCTTACGGGGTAATCCTTATATTGACCGGATTGTTCTGCTGAAACCTTCGGTAGGCGAAACCATCAGAGAACTGAAGGAAGAGGGGTATGATTACGTGATAGACCTTCATAACAGCCTTCGCTCCTGGCGCGTTAAAACAGCTCTTCCCTGGCTTTCCTTCAGTGTGAAGAAGCTGAACTGGCAGAAATGGCTCATGGTACAGTTTAAAATCAATAAACTGCCGGATAGGCATATTGTTGACCGGTATCTGGATACGGTGAAACTTTTTGACGTTGAAAATGACGGCAAAGGGCTTGATTTTTTTCTGTCTTCTGAGGACGAGGTGCCCCGGAGCGAACTACCCGCCTTTCTGCACGGAGGTTACATTGCTGTTGCCATGGGAGCCCGGCATACAACAAAACAAATTCCACCTGAAAAAATTGCCATGCTGTGCCGGCACTTCAACCGGCCGGTTCTGCTATTGGGCGACAAATTTGACGTTGCAAATGCTGAACAGGTTGTCCGCATGGCCGGAGGGAATGTGTTCAATGCCTGCGGGAAATTTTCCCTGCGGCAGTCCGCCTGGCTGGTTAAGCAGTCGCTGGCTGTTGTCACCCCTGATACCGGACTGATGCATATTGCTTCAGCCTTTAAGAAAAATGTCATCTCGGTGTGGGGCAATACCATTCCTGCGTTTGGCATGTATCCCTATCTGCCGGGAGAAAAATCCCGCATCTTTGAGGTCAACGGCCTTTCCTGCCGGCCCTGTTCCAAACTGGGTTACCCGTCGTGCCCGAAAAAACATTTCCGCTGTATGATGGATATTGATTATAAAGAGCTTGCTGAGTATGTAAACCAGATTACCGTCTGAAAGGTATTTCAAAACCCTTTTTTAAGGCTGGATCCTTTGACACTATTTTAAAATTGTCGGAAATTACATTGTAATGATGATTAAGATCATTTAGGGGAATTCTCCACCCGATAAAAAAAGATGTATCATTGTTAGCGTTAACGAACCAATTAATTCCGGGAATATGGATTATCTGAAAGTGCGGTTTGACAGGGAGAATGTCTGGTTGGAAGGCAGAGCCCTGAGGGATACTGACTGTGAAACAGTATATGCCCTGAAAAGTATGGCTGGTAACATTAAAGAAATTCACATTGATATAGAATACATGAATTGCTGCTTCAGCAGGGCATTGTATGCATTTCTATCCCGGATGGATAATGCGGAAATTTATTGGCACATCAAAGATCCTTTTTATGTTCATGCTGACTTGCCGGAATTGTATTCTGAGGTTTCAGGGCGTCCAATAAAACTCATTGACGAGACCACGTTTGCGGTGGCATGACATCCCGGGAGACTGTCCCGGGTTATTGATTTTTCGCAATCTCCGGCAGGATATTTTCTGAATCTTTGTACAAAAGCAGGCGGTTGCATGAGGCCGCCCCGGTTCCGATGGTTTTTCGTATATTGGGCCGAAAAAAGGGTATGAAACCCACATGTTTTACAAACACAAACACAGCGGTAATAAAATGCCGAACATGTGGGTTCCATCATACCATTGAAAATTAATTTTATTATGATGAAATATCTGGTTACGGGTACTGCCGGATTCATTGGATACCATGTTGTCAGAAAGCTGATGGAACAGGGGCAGGAAGTTATAGGAGCCGATAATATCAACCATTATTATGAGCCGGAACTGAAGTATGCCCGCTTAGCCCAATGCGGGATTACCAGGGATGAAGCCGACACGGGGAAACTGACAGTCAGCAAAACATACCCTTCCTATCGTTTTATTAAATGTTCTCTCGAACAGAAGAAAGAGCTTTTCAGGATTTTTGAGCAGGAGAGGCCGGATATCGTCATCCACCTGGCGGCACAGGCCGGAGTGCGGTACAGCCTTCAGCATCCTGAAGCATACATCGAGTCGAATGTAGAAGGGTTTCTGAATATTCTGGAGGGATGCAGGGCATTTCCGGTAAGGCATCTCGTATTTGCCAGCAGTTCAAGTGTGTATGGTCTCAACAAGGCTATGCCCTTCAGCGAGCACCATTCGGTGGATCATCCTGTGAGCCTGTACGCTGCGACAAAAAAAGCCAATGAGCTGATGGCCCATTCCTATAGCCACCTTTTCGGAATACCCTCAACAGGACTGCGTTTTTTTACGGTTTATGGTCCATGGGGACGCCCCGACATGGCTTTGTTTATTTTCACGCGGTCTATTCTGAAAGGGGAACCTTTGGAAGTATTCAACAAGGGGGAAATGGCCCGCGATTTTACCTACATTGACGACATTACCGAAGGTATTTTGCGGGTTGCTGCAATGCCTCCTGCCGGAAGAAGCGACTGGGATCCTGAGCATCCTGATCCTGCCTTTTCAACTGCTCCGTACCGGATTTTCAATATTGGAAATAACCGGCCGGTGCGTCTGCTCGACTTTATCCATGCGCTGGAGAAGGAACTTGGCAGAAAGGCCACTTTGCAATACAAACCAATGCAGCCGGGAGATGTGCCGGGTACCTGGGCTGATGTATCGGATCTGGAAGCAGTTACGGGATACAAACCCCGCACATCGGTTGAAGAAGGGGTACACCGTTTTGTACAATGGTACCTCGCCTACTATGAAAAAGGATCAACCTGAATAAAAAATCCTCCGTCAGGAGAATAAAAAAAATCAGCCGGTTGATGCTGGGAAACAACCGGCCGATTGAACGTATTTATACACTCTCTTCTGTGGGCTGTACTGGATTCGAACCAGTGACCCCTACCCTGTCAAGGTAATGCTCTAAACCAACTGAGCTAACAGCCCGTAATCAATGGAGCAGATTTTCAGGGGGCAAAGTTAAAAAAAATAGCCGGTATAATCAACTACTGCTTCAATTTTGGGTTTGCTTTATGACGGTTGGCGTCACGGCTGGTTTTTTTCTGCAGGTTTTTTTCCAGGGCTGTAGTAAGATCTATGCCGGTCTGGTTGGCGATACACAGAAGCACAAACAGCACGTCAGCCATTTCGTCTTCGAGATTTCCCTGATTGCTTCCCTCCCGGTGCGATTGTTCTCCGTAGCGGCGGGCCATGATACGTGCCATTTCACCAACTTCCTCCATCAGCAGAGCAAGGTTGGTGAGTTCATTAAAGTATCGAACGCCGTGTTCCTTTATCCATTGATCGGCTTTTTCCTGGGCTTCCTTCAGTGTCATCATTCCTTGTTTTTGGTATCCATAATGATCGTTACCGGTCCGTCGTTAACAATGTGCACCTGCATGTAGGCGCCAAATTTACCGGTTTCCACCACGCAACCGGAAACCTGACGCAGGGTATGCACGAATTGGTTGAACAGGGGTTCTGCGGTTTCAGGCCTTGCGGCCCGGCTGTAAGAAGGCCTGTTGCCCTTACGGGTACTGGCATGAAGGGTGAACTGGCTGATGACCAGAATTTCACCCCGTACATCCTGCACCGAGAGATTCATGACACCATCGGCATCGTCAAAAATGCGCAGGCGGGAAATTTTTCCGCATAACCAATCAATATCGTCCGGGGTATCTGACTCTTCAATGCCGACAAGAATCATTAATCCCGCTCCCAGTGACTTTTTTTCCGTATTGTCGATGGTTACTTCTGAAAATGTGGTTCGTTGAATGACGGCACGCATAGCTGAAATGTTATACGGTTACCTGAAACAAAATATCCCGGCACTTCTTCCGTTTCATGCATATCCTGCTTTATTTGCAGCGTTTTACTAATATTGCAGGGCTAAAATACATTTTTTAAAGATTGCAGGAATGGGAGTGCTGAAAAAGGTGCTGGTTGTTTTGCTTATTGTTATCGGATTAATTGGTTCAGTAAGCATTTCGGTTGGTTTTTTTTTCCGGAGAGACCTGACAGAATTTGTGCTGAATGAACTGAATCACTTTTTACGGATCAAAGTTGAGGCCTCGGAAATCAAATTTCATTTTCTGAGCAGTTTTCCAAGAGCTTCCGTTGAGTTTTCCAATGTCACAGGCTTTGCTCCTGCTGATTTTTCTGCTCATCAGTTTTCGGGTTATGGCGATACGGTATTTGCCTTCAAAGCGATCCGGCTCGAATTCAGTTTGCCCGATCTTCTCAGAAAGTATTACAGCATCCATTCGGTTCAGATCAATGAGGGAAACCTCAATGTATTGATTGACAGGAACGGTATTCCCAACTATCTGGTGTGGAAAAAAAGCGAAACCGGAGCGGAAAGCAAATTCTTTGTTGAACTGAAGGATGTGAAAATCCGGGATGTCTTTTTTCGATACGAAAGTCTCTTCAAGCAGGTCAGGATTGAAAACTTTCTTTCCCATGCAAGGGTACAGGGTGATTTCAGTGCATCCGAATTTACCATGGCCATTAAAGCCTCAGGCTTCACAGGGGTAATGCAGATTGACAGCCTGGTTTTTCCGGGGGGCATCAGGACGTCGGCTGAAACAAAAATTCTGGTAAAAGACGGAACATACAATATTCAGGGAGGAAAGCTGGAAGCCGGCAAACTTTTGCTGACGGCAGAAGGGACAATGAAGGAGGGACCTCCCCTGTTGATTGACATCGTTGTGCAGATAAAGAATGCCGACATGCGGGAGATTCTCCGATCCCTTCCCCTGGCGTACAAGGAAAAATTTGAGAAATTCTCCCCTTCCGGGCGGGTAACAGGATTTGTACGAATTTACGATACCGTGAGCCCATCCCTTTCTCCACGTGTTGAAGCGGAATATCAGCTGGAAAAAGGCCGCTTCCGCCTCGTGAAAGAGGTGTATCTGGAAAATCTGGCAACAAAGCTTCGTTTCAGCACGGGAGCGTTCCACAGTTTAAGATCAGCTTCCGTTCATTTATCGGAAACTTCTTTCTCGATTGGAAACAGCAGGTTCTCGGGTTCTCTCCGGTTGGAAAATTTTATTCACCCTTCTGTGATGATGTCATTCAAAACAGACGCTGATGCAGGAGATCTTTTCCGCTCCTTTTCCTTGGATTCAGCCATTGTCTGCCAGGGGCGGATACGGGGAGATTTTTTTGCCCGGGGAACCCTTCAAAGCCTGACAACGTTCAAAAGGAAAGCATTAGCCGACTGGAATTATGGCGGCACCCTGCAGATATCCGACGGGGCCGTATTTTTAAGAGATCAGGGTATCCGGCTGACAGACATCAGCGGATTGGTAAAACCCGGCCACGAATTTGTCATCAAAGACATGAACCTGGTATCGGGGCCCAACCGTTTCAGGGTACAGGCGCTTTTGCCAGGCTTTCACCGGTGGCTGACATCGGGAGAAATGCTTGAGATGCATGCACAGGTTTATTCTCCTTCCCTGAAACTTACCCTGGGTTCAGAAGAAAAGACGAGGGAACCGGTCCAGAAAAGCAAGGGGCTTCATTTTCCCGACAGCATCCGTTTTCATCTCGATTTCTCACTGGATCACTTGAAGATTGGCAAGTTTGGGGCGGATCATGTGGCCGGCATGGCATCGTATTATCCTTTCATGCTGGTTCTTAGGTCGGTAACCATGGAAACCATGGCGGGAAAAGTTTCCGGAGGCGGCGCTGTGGTACAGCGTTACAACTATGATTTTATGGTGCGGGCTCAGTGCAATTTTAATAAACTGGATATTAACCAGTTGTTTTCAGGGATGAACAGTTTCGGGCAGACTTTTATAACCGACAAACATGTAAGGGGTATCCTTGATGGGAATGCTGATGTCCAGGCTGAATGGGACAATCAGTTCCGCCTTAAGCCGGAAACTGTGCTTGCCGGAGCTTCTGTGACTATTTCCAGGGGAGAGCTGATTGATTTTGAACCATTGATGGGATTGTCGGACTTTATTAAGGTTGAAGACCTCCAGCACGTTTATTTTTCGACGCTTCAGAATGAAATCTATATCCGCGACAAGACCGTCATTCTCCCGGTAATGGACATAAAATCGTCGGCACTTAATATTTCCGCTTCGGGAGAACACCATTTTGACAATACCTATACCTACCGGATTCGTCTTCTTCTTAATGAGGTATTGAGCGGAAAAGCCAGGAAAATGAAAAAAGAAAATACCGAATTCGGAATAGTATCACCGGATGATGCGCATAAAATGCTGCTGCATCTGGTTATACGGGGCGACGGGAAGAATGTAAGCGTGGGGTACGATACAAAATCAGCTTTTTCTGATATCAAGGGCCGTCTGAGAAATGAAAAGGAAACCCTGAAAACCATTTTGAAAGAAGAATTCAGTCGCAACCGGTCCGACAGTTCATTCCGTACCGGCAATAAAACCAGGGGGGTTGAATCGCCGAAAATTGAATTTGATGAGCAATGGCAACCCTCCTCCGAACCGGAGAAAAAGGCCGTTAAAAAGCAGGACGATAAGGCAACATACAGGATTGAATGGGATGAGGACTTTCTTCCTGATACGACAAAAAAGAAATGAGTAACTTCGTTTCCTTATGAAGAATATCTACCGCGAGAAACAACGCTGGAAATTCCTGCTTTTCCTTACGGCAGTTGCAATTGGCGTCAGTTCTCTTTTTTACACCAATCAGCT
>JAAYUG010000149.1 GCA_012517825.1 Bacteroidales bacterium
ATTCAATAAAATTTTAATGTCGTATTTTCCGAAAAATTGATTACATTTGCAACAGGCTATGGAGTTAGCCTTTGACCGCTTAAAAGCTGATAACTCCTGATAAAAATGATCAGGAGGTATGTATAGAGCTCAGGCGGTTTTTTTATTTGTTCTCTTTTCATCAGGGAGTCGGATAGCTCTCCCCTCCCGCTGCCAGTTAGCGAAATATCTGTGCTCAACCGGAAATTTCCCTTTTCCTTCCTGGTTTTCCTCTGTAAGGCTTGCTTTTCTGTCCGGATGGATACTCGCGGTTTCCTTCATCACGAAATGTTTCACCGACAAATGATTGTACAATGAATATTGACAGCCATACATTAAAAGATCTGGAAATATTCAGAACAGAAGACAAAGGGATCTCTGTTTATGACTTCCTTTTTAAAACACAAACCACAGGAGGAGAATTCCGTTTGCGCGAAAAATTCCGCCATCCTCCTGCCTCCCTGAAATCAATGCTTGAACATCAGGAAACCATTGCTTTTCTGGTGAAAAATATCCGGTTGTTCTACCTGCCTTACAATGATCACCAGATGAAATCGCTGGAGGAATATCTATCCACCAATATTGAAGTGGTAAAAGACGATCGGCTTATTGAGTCTATCCGTTTCTGGATCACTGATATCAATGCATTCAATTATATTAAATACAGTCTTCAGGAAATTATAGCGTTTACCTCCAGTTTCTACAAGGTCCTCTACGAAAAAAAGGATCATCTTCCCGTTCTTCTAAGGAAAGCATTTGATGAACTGGATCAGATTTTTCATTCAAAAGAATTCAGGGATATCATTCATCAACAGGTAAAAAAGAAGCCTTCCATCCGTGAAATTCTTGTTGCCGACAGAGTTCTCCGAACCTCCCTCAAACCAAATATTATCAGAATCACTGCCTGGTATTATGAACTGGATGCCCTGCTTGCCATGGCGAAAGCAACCCATCACCATCATTTTACTTTTCCTCTGTTCAGTAACAAAGATGAGGTTCATCTGGTGGCGGAAGGACTGTATCATCCCTTACTTACAAATCCGGTGCCTGTTGACCTTGCGATTCAAAAAGACAGGAATTTTGTTTTTCTTACAGGTCCGAACATGTCCGGTAAAACCACCTTCCTTAAATCGCTCGGCCTTGCCGTTTATTTTGCGCACCTTGGAATGGGCGTTCCGGCCTCCCGCCTTGAACTGACATACTTCGACCGAATGTTTACCAGCATAACAATCACAGACAATATTCTGGCCGGATACAGCTTTTTTTTCAGCGAAGTGGCCCGAATAAAAGACCTTGGGGCTTATTTGAACAAAAAGGAAAAAGTATGCGTCATTTTTGATGAATTATTCCGTGGCACCAATGTTACTGATGCCTATGACGCAACCATCCTGATTATTGAGAAACTGGTCCAATGGAAAAGCAGTATATTTGTTGTCTCCAGCCATCTGCTCGAAGTTTGGAATAAAATAAGCCATTTTAAAAATATTCAGAGCGTATGCTTTGAATCATTTGTTGAAGAGGAAGAGCCGGTATTTACGTATAAACTGCTTCCCGGGGTAAGCAATCTCCGGTTGGGCCTGAAAATTATTCAGAAAGAAGGATTAACTGAACTGCTTCAAAATAAGGATTCCGATGATCACATTGAAAATTCCAGGTCGTAAGACCTTACATATCAAGCATATTGTGCTCGATTACAACGGCACCCTGGCAACTGACGGGATTATTCCCGACGAAGTTAAATTGTTGTTGGAGGAAATTGGCAAACAGGCAGGAATTCATATTCTTACGGCCGACACCTTTGGAAACGCACAAAGTGAATTTGCGGGCATTGACTGCACGCTGGTGATTCTTGCATCTTCAGAACAGGACCAACAAAAGGAAGCCTATGTGAAAAAACTGGGGGCCAAAAAGGTTATCGCCATTGGCAATGGCAGGAATGATGTACGGATGCTGAAAACAGCCGCCCTTGGGATTGCTGTCGTTCAGAAAGAAGGAGCTGCGGCCCGGGCACTGAAAGCCGCTGACATTATTTGTACCAGCATAACAGACGCACTGGAGCTTCTGCGTCATCCCATGCGCATTATAGCAACACTGAGGAACTGATTATGAAATCCACATATTTTTACAAACACAAACACAACGGTAAAAAAATCACGAACATGTGGGTTCCATCATACCATTGAAAATCAATTTTATTGCGATGAAAAAAATTCCTCTTTCTGAAAACCATAACCGGTCAGTTTCAGCCTCTCTGTATATGGTAGAACGGCTGATTAATGAACTCGAAAATGATCTGAACCATCCTTCAGACATGATTCTTTCGCAGGTGATTTATGATGTGGAAGACAAAGATAAGGAACACTTTCTTGCCATCATAAGGGAAATAAAGGAACATATCAGAATGCTGTCTGAAAAGTACAACCTGCGAACAAGGGAGTTGCTTTTCAGCCAGTTGCTTCAGGCCAAAAAATCGGGAATCTGGGTGATTTTATGCGACACCACATCGCAAAGGCTGAAGGGCTACGGTACCTTTCCAAAAGAATATGCCGAAGAATTCGACAATGATATAGCCAGATTGCAAGAACTTGTTCAAAGAATATAAAATTATGGCTGATACCTCATATAGATTATGACAATTTACCGACCGGATTTTTGCTGTAAACACTAAAGAATGCGATTCTTTTGTTCTGCCTGCTGGAATGAGATTGCCCCGGATACGAAGGTTTGCCCTTTTTGTGGTGCTGATATTGAAGCACTTGATGCTTCTTCGTTCGACGAAAAAGTAATCCGTGCTTTTCATCATCCCGATCCTCAAACAGTGAGGCGGGCTGTGTTTATTTCGGGAGAAAAACAAATTCCGCAGGCTATTCAGCCGCTTGTTGAGTTGCTCGCAAACAGCCATGATCCTTATCTTCAGGAAGAAATCATTAAGGCACTCTGCCACTACAATGATCCTTCCCTGATTGGACTGCTGCAAACCTACAGCCGGGCTCCCTATTCTTTCATCGTTCGTAAAATCGCAGACGAGTGCTTTAATAAGCTGCTGAACAAAAAACCACCGACAGAAAAATGATGGTTTTTTAAAAAAATTATACTTTTGCGCCCTTTGGTGATGGAGTTCACCATTAACCGCTGCAATAGCTGATAACTCCTGTGATGTTTAACTTTAAAGGTTTTACGTATGTTATCGATCTATCTTATTGCAGCGTTCTGGTTGGGAATAGCCGTCATTTCAACCATTTTTGCCAATCGCCTGAGGATATCCATGGCTCTTATGGAAATCATCTTTGGGACCATTGTCGGATACATTGCTTTCAAGCTGAACGTTACCGACAAACTTTCCCTCAATGCCGACTGGCTGAAGTTTCTGGCCGGCCTGGCAGCCATTATGCTGACGTTTCTTTCGGGAACGGAATTGAATCCCGATGCCATGCGAAAAAAATTCAAGGAAGTAACCCTTGTCGGGCTAACGGGATTCTTTGCCCCATTTATCGGGGCCGCTCTTGTCGCCTATTACCTGCTTGGATGGGATATTAAGCCAAGTCTCCTTGCCGGAATTGCCCTTTCCACCACATCAATGGCTGTAGTCTATGCCGTTATGCTGGAGTACGGCCTGAACAAGACTTCTTTCGGGAAAAGCGTGCTGGGAGCCTGCTTTGTAAACGACCTCGGAACCGTTATCGGACTGGGCCTCATTTTTGCCCCGTTCACGTATAAAACCCTTGTTTTTGTTGCCGCCCTCCTTGTTGCAATCTTTGTGGTTCCGCCGGTTACGAACTTTCTTATCAGAAAGTTTGCCTACAAGACAGCCGCTATACGAACCAAGTGGATAATATTTCTTCTTCTTGGATTTGCGGTGCTGGCCCTGTGGTCGGAAAGCGAACCCGTGCTGCCGGCTTATATTCTTGGAATGCTGCTGGCAAAAACTCTTGAAAAAGACCACTTGTTCATCCGCAGGCTGCGCACCATGACCATCGGCTTTCTCACACCCTTGTACTTTCTCCGGGCGGGAGCTTTTGTTTCTCTTCCGGCACTCGTCGTAGCACCAATACCTTTCCTGGTCCTTTTCTTTACAAAAGTAGGGTCAAAAATTGCCGGTTTATATCCGGTGATCAGAAGATTTAAAAAGCATAGAACCGAAAAATGGTATTATACCCTTCTTATGTCAACCGGTTTGACGTTTGGGACCATTTCAGCACTCTACGGATTGTCGCATGGAATCATCACCCAGGAACAGTATTCCTACCTTGTTGGGGTTGTGATTGCCAGCGCTGTTATTCCTACCCTGATTGCCAACCGGTATTTCCTGCCAAAACATTTGCTGGAGAAACCTGTTCTGGATGATCAGGTGCCGGAGCCTGAAGATGTTCATAGAAAAAACAAACAACATGATTTATAAATATTTATAAATCAGGTGGTTGACTTTTGCGGAAACAAAAGTCAAAATAAAAGTGTATCTTTGTACATTATTTTAAATTATTCTTCATTTTGCATCAATTTAACAAACTCACAATTCGTGAGGTAGTTCTCCGGTTTAACCGCGAGTACAGTAACAGGCCAGCAGTGTCACTTACTGATTCCGCCCCCCTCACTTACCAGCAACTTACATCTGAAATCGCCCGTCTTCAGGTATTGCTTATCAATATGGGTATTCAGAAGGGAGACCGCGTGGCACTTCTCGGGTCCAGTTCTCCCAATTGGGTCATTTCCTATCTGGCAATCACCTCCATGGGTGCCATTGCTGTGCCCCTGATGCCGGAATTTACCCCGGCTGAAATTGGAAAAGCCCTTAATCATTCAGAAGCGACTCTTCTCATTGCCACTGAAAAGCAGCTGGTCCGGATTGAAGCGGAAGAACTACCCTATCTGCACCACAAAATTCTTCTCGACACATTCACGGTAAAAGATGACAATTATCTGCTTGATGCACCGGTTTTAGGTCCGGAAAACCTTTCGGTACTGCCGGAAGCAGAAGTGGAAGAAGACGACCTGGCGGCCATCATTTATACCTCAGGCACTACCGGGAATCCCAAAGGAGTGATGCTTACACATAAAAACATTGTCTTTGATGCCCTGCAGGGTTTCAGTGTTCAAGACCTTAATACGGGCGATGTACTCCTTTCTATTCTCCCCCTGGCTCATACATACGAAAATACCATCGGTATGATGATGCCTCTGATCGGAGGTTCCTGCATATATTACCTTGACAAGCCTCCTACCGCAAGCATTCTTCTTCCTGCCCTCGCCAAGGTGCGGCCTACCGCCATGCTCAGTGTACCTCTGGTGATTGAAAAAATATATAAGAACAGTGTTTTACCCCGCTTTACCAAAAGCGGGCTTCTGAAAAAACTTTATGGTATTCCCGTTTTCAGGCGCCTGTTCCACCGGATTGCCGGGAAAAAACTGATGAAGACCTTTGGAGGACGTCTTCAGTTTTTCGGAATCGGAGGAGCCAAACTTGATCCTACCGTCGAAAAGTTCCTGCGCGAAGCCCGATTTCCTTTTGCCATCGGCTATGGCCTCACTGAAACCTCTCCCCTTATTGCCGGCGGTATAGGAAAAAAAATTGCCTTTCAGTCCACCGGGCCGGTTCTTCCCGATGTGAAAGTGCGCATCGACCTGTCGGCAGGCACTGAACCCGGACAGGGAGAAATTGTCGTACGCGGAGACAACGTCATGAAAGGTTATTACAAACGACCCGACCTTACAGCCGAAGTTTTGAGTCCTGACGGCTGGTTCCGCACCGGAGACCTTGGTTTTATTGATCAGAAAGGAAACCTCCATATCAACGGCCGTATTAAAAATATGATTATCGGTGCCAACGGGAAAAATATCATGCCGGAAGAAATTGAATCAGTGATCAACAGCTATAACTATGTTGTTGAGTCTGTTGTGGTTAAAAAGAAAGATAAACTGATTGCCTATGTTTACCTCAACCGGGATGAAATAGAAGCCAGGCTGGATGAATTTATTGCCAATGCCAGGAATTCCGGCCGTGATGCCATCAGCAATGCCGAACAGGCCATCGATTTGTTCCTGAAAGACCTTCAGAAATACGTGAACGAACGGGTAAACAAATTCTCCCAGCTTCAGGCTGTTGAATATTATCCCCAGCCTTTCGAGAAAACAGCGACCCAGAAAATCAAAAGATATCTGTATTACTGATCGTCTTCCCTCGGCAAGATCCATCTTTAACTATTCCTTAACATTCTGTTAGCGTTTTCTTTAAACAACGTTACTACCTTGCGTTGGTAGAAATACTGCTATATGTATACCCAAACAGAAGAACCGAATTCACATGCCAGTAAGAAGAAGATCTGCCCTGAACCAAATTTCTTAACAGATGCGATTGCTTCAGAACCTGGCAAAATCTGACAGGAAGTTCTTAACAATTTATTAAAGAATATCATTTAATTCAAATAGTATGAAAAAGTCTTTTATCATTTTATCAGTAATTTTTCTGCCTGCGGCAGTCCTCCTCAGTTCATGTTCTCCCCGTTCCTCTGGTAAGGGAGAGGCACTGACCGGAGAAGTCAAGATTGACGGCTCCAGTACCGTGTTTCCTTTAAGTGAAGCTGTGGCAGAGGAATTTCGCAACAGCTATCCGAATGTAAAGGTCACTGTAGGTGAGTCTGGTACCGGCGGGGGTTTTAAAAAATTCAGCAGGGGAGAAACAGATATCAACGATGCTTCGCGTCCGATCCGACCCGAAGAAATTGAAGCCTGTAAAGCAAATAACATTTCGTATCTTGAGCTGGAGGTAGCTTATGACGGTCTGGCAGTTGTAGTTCATCCTTCCAATACCTGGGCAAAAGAAATCAAGGTATCGGAACTGAAGAAATTATGGGAACCGGCTGCACAGGGCAAAATCATGCGCTGGAACCAGATCAGACCCGAATGGCCCGACAAGGAAATTCATTTGTTCGGTGCCGGTACTGCTTCGGGCACATTCGATTACTTTACTGAAGCCATTGTGGGTGAGGCAAAGAGCAGCAGAGGGGATTATACGGCCAGCGAAGATGATAATGTTCTGGTTCAGGGGATTGCCTCTGATGAACTGGCACTCGGCTATTTTGGGCTTGCCTATTTCGAAAACAACCAGGATAAGCTACGCATTCTCCCTATCGATGCAGAAAACGGAAACGGACCTGTCACCCCTACCGCAGAGACGGTAAAGAGCAAAAAGTACACCCCGCTGTCCCGACCCCTGTTCATCTATGTCAACAGCAAATCCCTCGAAAGGAAAGAAGTACAGCGTTTTGTGTCATTCTACCTTGAACATTGCGGCACCCTTGCTTCTGATGTTGGTTATGTTGCTCTTATACCTGACGAATTGAAGGTTACGCAGGCCCGCTGGGAAGAATTTCAGAAACAGTTTGCCAAATAAGAAACCTTGTTATGGCTGGTCTGAAGAAGCAGGAAAAAGTCATTGAAGGAATTCTTAAAGGAAGCGCCTGGTTTACCATACTGATAACCATTGGTATTATCTGGGTGCTTCTTTATGAAACGGTAATTTTTTTCAGGCATGTATCTTTAATTGAGTTTTTTACAGCCACTGAATGGACACCACTTTTCACTATTAAAAAATACGGGATCCTGCCTCTTCTCACCGCCACCTTTCTCACTTCCTTTATCGCCATTGCCGTGGCACTGCCGCTGGGGCTTACCATTGCCATTTATCTGAGTGAATATGCCAATCCTGCATTCAGAAGAATTGTCAAACCTGTTCTTGAATTGCTCGCTTCAATTCCCACTGTTGTTTATGGATTTTTTGCCCTCACCACCGTAACGCCTTTTCTCCAAAATTTCATTCCCGGCATGGCCGGATTCAATGCATTGAGCCCGGGTATTGTGATGGGCATAATGATTATGCCGCTGATAACTTCCCTGAGCGAGGATGCCCTGTATGCCATTCCCGGATCCATGCGTTTCGCATCCTATGCACTTGGGGCATCGCGGTTTCAGACCACCTTCAGGGTGCTTCTTCCTGCGGCCTCTTCGGGTATCGGGGTTTCCGTAATCCTTGCTATCTCAAGGGCCATCGGCGAAACGATGATTGTTGCCATTGCCGCCGGCCAACAGCCCCGGTTGACGCTCAATCCGCTGGTGCCTGTTGAAACCATTACCACATATATTGTTCAGGTAAGTATGGGCGACGTACCCCAGAATTCGCCTGAATTCCGGTCCATTTTTGCGGCCGGCATGGTGCTCTTCCTGTTTACTTTTGGTATCAACAATCTGGGTTTGTATCTCAAACGGAAATTTTACCAGAAATATGAACTTTAGAACCTATAAACGCATCAGCGACCGCTCCTTTAACATTTTTGGCCTGCTGATAACCCTTTCAGGCCTGGTGGTTCTGGGCATATTTCTCTTTCAGATCGCCCAGAAAGGCCTTGGCAGAGTCAGCTGGCAGTTTCTTACCTCCCTTCCCTCCCGTTTCCCTGAAAAAGCAGGTATTTTTACGGCCCTGATGGGAACTGTATGGATTATGTTTCTGACAGCCCTGATAGCAATTCCTGTTGGAATTATGGCAGCTATTTATCTCGAAGAGTATGCCAAACAGAACCGATGGGGACGAATTCTTGAAATCAATATTTCCAATCTTGCCGGGGTGCCGTCTATTATTTACGGTATTTTAGGGCTTGAAGTCTTTTCACGGACCCTGGGACTGGGAAACAGCCTTCTTACGGGCAGTTTAACCCTGTCTCTTCTCATTCTTCCCATTATTATTGTCTCTACGCGGGAAGCATTGCGGGCAGTTCCTGTCAGCCTCAGGGAAGGATCGTATGCCCTTGGGGCCACCAAATGGCAGACTATATACCGCCTCATCCTGCCATCGGCGCTGGGAAACATTCTTACGGGAGTAATTCTTGCCCTTTCACGTGCTGTTGGCGAAGCGGCACCGCTGATTGTCGCCGGAGCTCTGGTATATGTGCCGTTTGCCCCTTCGTCTCCCATGGACAATTATTCCGTTCTGCCCATTCAGATTTTCAACTGGGTATCCCGCCCGCAGCTGGCGTTTGAAACCAATGCTGCCGCCGGAATCATCATTCTTCTGATATTCACCTTCCTGATGAATGGAATTGCCATTTTTTACCGGAACAGAATGCAAAAGAAGTTTAAATGGTAGAAGCCGATACCAGAGAAAAAGAGATTAACAAAGAGATTTCTCCTTCCCATGTTCCAAACAAAACATTGGCACCTTGAGTGAAAGAATGTTTTGTCATTCTTGAATACTTCATTAACTTTCGCAAGAAATTATCATTTTATTTTTGAATACCGCCCGTGAGGGTGATGGTTTCTTCACGTTAAATATATAATGTATATGAAGTATTTTTCCCTTATTGGCATTCTGGCATGCGCAGCAGCTATTTTGTTTTCCTGCTCAGAACCAACAGCGAATGTTAGAAACACCGAAGACTTTAATTCAGACTGGAAATTTGCTTTGGGCGATTTTCCTGATGCCTCTCAACCCGTATTTGATGATGGTTCATGGAGAACACTCGACCTTCCTCACGACTGGAGTATTGAAGGAAGCTTTTCACCCAATCATCCGGCCGGAACAGGCGGCGGAGCCCTTCCCGGAGGAATCGGATGGTACCGTAAAACCTTCGAAGTTCCTGCTGCCGACAGCACCAAAAAAATATTTATTCACTTTGACGGAGTTTACCGCAATGCCGAAGTCTGGATTAACGGACAGTACCTTGGCAAACGGCCTTACGGATACAGCTCCTTCCGATACGAACTGACTCCCTGGTTGAATTTCGGCGGGAAAAATATCCTTGCCGTCAAGGTGGATAATTCAAAACAACCCAATTCGCGCTGGTATTCAGGTTCGGGAATCTACCGGAATGTGTGGCTTGTAAAAACCGGAAAAATCCACGTGGATCTCTGGGGGACCTATATTACGACTCCCCGGGTCACAAAAGAATCAGCTCATATTGTCATCAGGACGACGGTTAAAAATGCTTCCGCTGCTGACCAAACTGTTACCCTTCGTACAATGGTTTTCAGTCCGGAAGGGAAAAAAATATCCACTCTGAAAACCGAGACGACTATTCCGGCCGGTTCGACAGGCGAAGTAACGCAGGAAGCTACTGTCACTTCTCCAAACTTATGGTCGGTTAGCCATCCTGTCCTTTATAAAGCTTTGACACAGGTGCTGGCCGGAAGC